>NZ_JAOAOI010000006.1:0-39655 GCF_025209835.1 Mycoplasma sp. HS2188
TTGAGTCATTTTGCCATCGGTGTATTATTTTCCTGTTTGGCGAAAAAAGTAGTTCTTCTATCAGTTTTTAAGCCTATTGGATAGCCATATCGGGCAAAAAGTTGTTCTAATAGTTTCATATAACCCAGTGTTGTTTCTTCTTTTTCGGCGTATAAAGATAGAATCTTTTTAGTTCCCGAATCTACTGCTAAATAGATATGAAAATCATTTAAATGTTTAATTCAAGCTTCGCTACAAGCGTCTAATTCGACTATTTCGCCAAATTCATATTTGTGGTGATTCAGTAATCTTCCCAACTGAACCTTTTCGTTGATTTTGGATAATTGTTGAATTAACAAATACTCACTGTCGTCTTTTTCTTTGTTTTTACTTCTTAATATAGCCGCTATTCTTCTTTTAGTTTTAGCTGTTTGTGTAGGCTTTGTTAAACCCATTGCGGAGCAACGTTTAATAAAATATGGATATGTTATTTGCTTTTTAATTGAAGTGGGAACACTTCATCGTAATACCTCCTAAAACTGATTGTTAAATGATCTTTATCTTCATCTTTGATAAATTTTGAATCATAGCCTATCATTTTTTTTATGGTGTAGCGAATTAGATTGTCAGACAATTTAAGAGCATGTTTATTTTTCTCGTTGCCGTGATTTAATTTGATTAAAATTTCATTTTTTGATTCATCGTAATTTTGAAGCAATATTTTTTTATATTTTTTAGCTGCCGAGTACGAAATTTTAATAACTTCTGCTATCTTTTTTAGCGACCATTTCGTATTTTTTAAGTAATTTTGTAATGTAATTAATTTATTTTTTAATTTTGTTTTGTAATCATATTTATCTAATTTTTCTTTGGTTTTGTACTTAGTGATTTTCATAAATATCATTGTCATTTAAATCACAATAAAATATTATCAAAAAGGCTTTTTTTGTTTCTTATACTACGAGGACATTTTTGTTTCTTACATGACAAAAAAGAAAATCTTAATGAAATTGATTACTATGTAAAACCGCTTCTAAATATAATTAATGAAATTACACAAAAATCACCTAATTCATTTCTCACAACCGAAAATCCGAGAACTATGAAAGAATATTTTAATATGTTGTTATCGGGTTCCCCCGAACACAAGGCATTATTTACGCCACACGCCAAAATTTTTCTTAAAAGATTATATTCATCACTGAAAAATTATAATTTTTCGAGGCCTTTGAAAGATTATTCATGGGAAAATATTCTCTTTTATTTAACAAGAATTCTGCTAGTTAATGGTTATAAACAAGTGCCAGATGAAGTTTATGAGTTTGTTTACTCATTGTATTTGAGTAATCCAGAAAAAACAGACTTAGTAGAGCGTTTTAAAGATGTTTATCAACAATTAAAAAACAATTTCTGAAACGTTAAGCCTTTTGTTATCGATACTGAATCGGATACAAAAGCTGCAGATGAGTTCTTTTTGGACGGTAAAGATGGGTTGCCATCAAAATTCCCTAAAAGAATTGATGTGCAAAATCAAAGTACTATTTATAATGAGCGTGCCGTTGATATGGACGGTTACAACGGAAACAATACTGATGCCAAAAAACTATATTCATACAAGAAAAATAGTGGTTTGGAATATGTTAGATTACAACTGGGAATAGCGGAATTGGCAAAAATAAAGGGCGAGGTTATTTTAGAAAGAGTTGAATACGAAAATAAATCTAATAATTGATTACAATTCGGAAAAGCCAAAACTGAAGAAGAGGAAGACGAGGTTTATAAACAAGCATTTTTAAATCCTTCATTATTACCGCATATTCAAGTTGGATATATAAATGTTAACACAAATAAGGAAGTATATTTCGATGGAATTATTAAAGAACGAATGGTAGGATCGAACAATATACCGCAAGGCTCTATACCTTTATACTTAAATGAAGTAGTTGCCAAATACCTAAACGAAAAATGAAATAAATATCAATCATTAATGCCGCCATATGTTGAATTTTCGTCAATATTAAGAAAATTTTCTTCAAAAAGATATGAACGTTTGAGACTCGCGTTGGCAACACTTGAATTAGATTTTGATCAAAGTGAATACACATTAGAAGATTTATTAGGGTCAAATGTTGATCCCAACGCTAATAAAGAAGGTTTATATGATCGAATTTTCCAAGAACACGTCGGCGAATATTTAGAGCAGGAACATTGAGGCACTTATTCAATCCCGAAAGATAATTACAAACTAATAAATAAAGTCAATAATACATATTTTCCTATTGGATATATTAACTATAATTTTGACATAACTGTTTTATCAGATTCAATGGATAAAATGGTTAGATTTTTCGAGGAAAAATTTGAATACAAATTTAAAAAATCTAATCTAAAAACTCATCCAGAGTGATTTAAAATAATGGATTCATCAAATAATGAATTAGATAGTAACCTAGTGCCTTTTGACTACTCAGGCAGTATAGATATTAGATATGATAGTGGCGGTCAAGAAGCGTATGAGCAACAGCTTATTGAAGAATATTTAACACCTACATTCGCTGATAACGATCAACAATTAAATCTAATAAAAGAAAAAATAAAAGCTTATTTTGATGCAAAAAAACAGGATTTTAAAGACAAAACTAATATGCTATATAATTTAGATCCTTGAGTTAAAGTACAATTAATAGATCTATACACCAATCCGAATAATAAAGAATTAATCTATTCGCATTTAGGTGAAAACGATGATTTTAGTCAAAATATCATTGCGAAAATATTAGACTTTTCATTCAACAAACATATAGAATACTTCAATCCTATATTTAAAGAATCTTTTTTAGATGCTATTTATCCAGAGTTTTCAAAAGAACAAAAATTTGTAATTTGAACTACATTAGATGAAAAACAGATAGCAAAAGAGTTTGACTCATTTTTAACAGCCCATACAAATTCAATTATTGATAAATTTCAATTAAATGACTTGAAATTGGTTGATGTGAAATTTACCGAAATACCAAAAGATACAAATTGAGAAGGCGAAGGCGAATTTAGAGTTGGCGAGCAAGAAAGTATCAAAACTAAATACCAATTTTCAAAAGTTCCACGTCGAACTCGTCGTGAAACTTCTGGCGAAGGGAAAATTGAATATCCAGCGACACGAAATCGCGAACTAGCATTTACATTTAAGTCAGGCAATTGATTAATTAAAGTCGCAAGACAATTTGATATTGAGTCAAATATTTCAACTTCTTATATTAATAAAATTAAGTCCAAATTAAATTCACATACTCGTGAGCAATATTCAAATTTAACCGAAAGAGAATATAACGGTTTCGCTTATAATTATTGATTATTTTTTGATAATTTGGATAATATTACCGTTCTAGAAGCGCAAGAAAAAGTTCAGAATATTATAAATAACATAATGCATGAAAACTAATTTATTACCTATCGATCATTGGTAGGTTTTTAGTAATTTTAAGAATTCTTTGTTTAGTTATTCTCGCGTTAGAATTAAAATTCGTGAAATTTCGTGATATTCATTATGTGAAAAATTACATACCTGATATTTAAATTCACCCTCGTTTTTAGAGAGGCTAAAATCCGTGCGTAAAACAGTGTTATAATTTTGGTTATTAAATTGATGAGGATGCTAATTAACAGAAAAAAATATCATTGATTTTAACTGATAAACTAGGACAAAAAAAATTAGACCTGAATTGTAAGGTTCGGGTCTAATTTTTTTTGTCCTAGTTTAATAGTTGATAGGTTTTTTAATAATCCTTAATTTGTTTTCAACTTAGAGGTCATTTTTTAGGAGTTGGTAAAACTTTTTTAATAACCACTACAAATGAATCTTCATTTAATGAATTGGTATATTTAAGGACAAATGTATTTTCTTTTTCGTCCGGAAATTTATTAAAAAATTCATTTAATTCATCAGAAAATTTCTTACCTTTGGGCAGATATAGGTATCCGTTGTCTTTCAATAAATGGTGGGTTAACATATACATGTTTTTTACACTAGAAACAGCACGAGCAGTAACTAAGTCAAATTGCCTTGCGTATTCTTTCGTATTTTCCGCACGTGCGTTAATGATTGTGAAATTTTCAACATTTAATTGATTTTTTACGCTTTCTAAAAATTCACAACGACTTTGCATTCCTTCAATAATAGTTAAATAATAATTGTTATTTTCCAAAAGATGTGGCAAAGAAGGAAAACCAGCTCCTGCCCCTATATCAGCAACATGTTTGTTTGTGTAATCAAAACCAATTTCGTGAGCTACATCCATCACTTTTATTGAGTCTAGAACGCCTTGATTTTTTAATTCATCAATACTCTTGAAACCAGTAATATTCTTATGCTGATTAAATTCGTGAATTATATTAATGTATTTTTGAGTCTTTTCGTTCATTACTTGTGAATTTCTTCTGTTATTTGTTCATATAATTCAGTAACTGAACTACCAGTTATTGATGCTGAAATTACGCCAGCTAGAAAATCATCTAGACTAATAATTTGTAATTTGTCAAATTTAGAAGCTAACTCCGAATTATCTATCGAATCGGTTATGATAACCTTAGATACATTAGGGTTGTCTTGAAAAATTTCAAATCCACGTGTGAAAATACCATGAGTTGCAGCAACAACAATCTTTTTAGCCCCGTGTTCTTTCAATGTATTGACTGCTTTGATGATTGTCCCACCAGTGTCAATAATATCATCGATAATAACAGCATTTTCGTTTTCAACAGAACCGATCAAGCCCATAACTTCAGTTTGATTAGTTCCTACTCTTCGTTTATCAATAATACTAATTTTTACTGAATCACTAATCAATTCCGCCAGTCTTCTGGCTCTGATAGTTCCGCCGTGGTCTGGTGAAACTACTGTGAAAGGTTCATTTAAACTTTTAACAGCTTTAGCTATAGGATAAGCCCCTCTTAAATCATCAATTGGAATATCAAAAAAACCTTGGATAGCTGGGTTGTGTAAGTCAACAGCAATAATTTTTGTAGCTCCTGCTGTTTGAATTAACTCAGCAAATAATTTTGCCCCTATTGGTTGTCTGCCACTCACTTTACGATCTTGGCGTGCATATCCGTAATATGTTAAGGCTACTGTGATTGATTTAGCACTAGCCCTTTTTAATGAATCAATAAACAATAATAAATCAACATAATTATCATTTACTGGTCTTGATGTTGATGCAATAATATAAACATCTTTACTTCTTACTGCTTCAGTACTAACTAACATTCTTTCACCGTCAGCAAACACAGTTTTTTCAACAGGTGAAACATGCATATTTAGTTTTTTCGCAATTTTTTGTGTAAGAAGTTCAGTATTTGGCATTGCAAATAATAATGTGTTCTCAAATTTCATAACTTGCCCCTTATAATAAATATATTTATATTATATTATTAAATACTTCTGTTCAGTAAAATAATCTCTTTTAATAGAGATAAGTTTTTACCAAACTTATTCTTTTTTAAGCACAAAATAAAATTTAAAAAAATATTTGCAAACTTAATTTTTATATTATAATAGTTATGCTATTTAGCAAATGGAGGGGTAGCGAAGCGGCCAAACGCGGGTGGCTGTAACCCACTTCCTAACGGTTCGGGGGTTCGAATCCCTCCCCCTCCACCATTTTGCCCCATAGCCAAGCGGTAAGGCATCGGTTTTTGGTACCGACATGCGTTAGTTCGAATCTAACTGGGGCAACCATATCACCATCTAGGTGATTTTTTTATTTTTATATGCTATAATTTTTTTATGAATATAAAAAACAATTTTAAAACTCGGGCAAGTGGCGGCAATAGAATTATCGCCGGTTCACTATTAACCTTTGCAATTGGCTTAATTTTTGCAATAATTGGTGCTATTACATTCACCACAACCGTTAAATACCTGCCCCAAAGCATCTTTTCATTTGCGTTTTTACTAACCGGATCAATAATTAATTTCATTTTAGTTATGGTAATAATGCTAGTTGGTCCAAAAATGAAAGCCTATGTTTTAGGTCCGCTGGCATCAATATCTATGTTCCTAGTCGGCTATTTTGTGCTTAGCTATGTATTCTATTTCTCTAAACCTTCTCAAGACCTTATTAAATTAATCGCTATATTCTTTATTCCGGCAGCAGCAATGTTATTGATGGGAGTATTGGCTTATTACAATTTAATTAAACTAAATAAACTTTTACCAATTTCAATGTTTGTTTTGGTAACCTTCATAATTTTAGTGATTGTGTCTTGATTTAGTTCAGGCAAATTAATTTTTACCCTTGTAAGTGCTTTTGGATTTTTATTAACAGTAATTTATATGGGAATAGATTGAATAATAATTATTAAATTTAATCATAATTATAAAAATTTATCACCTGACGCACAATCAAATGCGGAATTAATCAAGTGAAGTATGTACTTCGGCTACAAATTAGCATGAGATTTCATTTATGCAGTGGTATATATATCAGAATTATTCAAAAACTAAAGTTGACAAAACCAACTTTAGTTTTTTTATGCAAATAAATAGATTAATAATCAAAAAAAGTATAAAAAAATGGCGATCACGAGAGGATTCGAACCTCTGACAACAAGCTTAGAAGGCTTGTGCTCTATCCTGCTGAGCTACGCGACCATTGAATTAATTTTAATACTTTTTCCGAAAAAAATAAAAAAATAATTAAACTTTATTAAAATTTTGTTTTAAACGCTACTCATTAATTCATTTTTAAACTAAAAATTTATAAATTTTAGTAAAATTACTTTATCACTTTATTTATTTAAATTAGGAGGCGAAAGTGGAAAACAAATTTACAGAACAAGAACTTGTCCGTAGAAATAAGTTAGAACAATACAAAAAAGATAACATTGTCGCCTATAAGAAGGCCTATAACCTTGGTCAATTGAGTTATAGTGCAGATTTAATGGCTGAATTTGCACAATTTAGCAAAGAGGAATTACACGACAAAAAAATAATAAAATCAATCGCCGGAAGATTGATGGGTAAAAGAGGGCCTTTTTTAGTTATAAAAGATTTTAAAGGCACTATTCAATCATACTTCAATAAAAAAGAGAATACTGAATATGCTGATTTAGTTTCAACATTTGATATCGGAGATATCATTTGAGTACAAGGTGAAGTTATGAAAACTATGACTGATGCAGTTGTAGTCAAAGCTGATAAAATTGATATTTTATCTAAAGCCTTAAAACCTCTACCAGAAAAATACCACGGTTTAGTTGATGCGGAAGAAAGATATAGAAAAAGATATATTGATTTAATTGTCAATGATGATTCAAAGCAAAAATTCCTAAACAGAATAAAAATTACTCAATGAATTAAAGATTATTTCAATAATTTAGGTTATCTTGATGTTGAAACTCCATTCTTGCACGATTATATTTCAGGAGCAGCGGCAAAACCTTTTACCACTCATCATAATTCTTTAAATCAAGAATTTGTTTTGAGAATTGCTACTGAAATTCCGTTGAAAAAACTAGTTATTGGTGGCTTTGATCGTGTCTATGAATTAGGTAGAATTTTTAGAAACGAAGGTTATGATACAACACACAACCCTGAATTTACAACAATCGAGTTTTATGAAGCATATTCAAATGTTGAAGGAATGATGAATCGTACTGAAACACTATTTAAAGAAATATGTGCTAAATTAGGCAAAAGTGTATTCATCAATAACGGTGTTGAAATTGATTTATCACAACCTTTCAAAAGAATAAACATGGTTGATGCTGTCAATGAAAAAACAGGAAAAGACTTTAGAAATATTACCTTGGATGAAGCTGTTGCAGTAGCAAAAGAACATCAAGTAAAATTATCAAAATTCTTTACTGTTGGTCACATAATCAATGCTCTTTACGAAGAATTAGTAGAAGGCGAATTGATTCAGCCGACATTCGTTTATGGTCACCCAATTGAAGTTTCACCGCTATCTGCTGTCGGTGATGATCCAAGATTCACAGAAAGAGCAGAATTATTCATTAACACCAAAGAATACGCCAACATGTATACTGAGTTATCTGATCCAATTGATCAATTAGAAAGATTTAAAAAACAAATCGAAGAAAAAGCAGCAGGTAACGATGAAGCTAGCGACATTGATTGAGATTTTATCGACGCCCTTGAACACGCTATGCCGCCAACTGGTGGTTGTGGAATTGGAATCGATCGTTTAGTTATGTTATTCACTGAAACCAGTTCGATTAGAGATGTTTTATTATTCCCAACATTAAGAAGTATTAAAAAATAATTCCGGTTTAAGTCGGAATTATTTTTTTAATTATCTGTTTTAAATCATTAAATAAAGTTAAAAATTAATTTCAATAGTTGACTCTTGTATTTTTTGAATAAGAGTCAATGTTTTGTGTTTTTCATCTGCTAAAGTACGATGGTTTTCGTAGTAATTTGACAATTGTTTTATTGATAAATTACTGAAAAATATAGATATTTTATTGGAAACAACACGTTTTGACAATATTTGCGAAATCACTTCAAATAGGAATCAAGAATTGGCCGATTCATTGCCCAACTCATCAAAAATTACGATATCAGCTCGCTCCAAAATGGATAAAATTTGCGCATTTTGGTTTTGTCCATCATTGAAACCTGATCTTAATTTTTTAAATAAATCCTGTGTTTTAATATAGACCGTTGTGATGTTTGATATTGCAAACTCATTTGCTAACGCTTGAGCTAATTTCGAGCTATGCAAAACATCATTGTTAACCGCAAAGACACCTTTAAGAGAAATATTTTTGTGTTCAGCAAAGGTTTCTTTGATCATATTCATTCTTTTTTCCAATTCATCTTGTTTGCTGGAAATAAGACTGACTTGACCTAATCTTAAATCTTTATTAATATTAGAAATATCACTTAATCAAAGATTATTTTGGATATTCATCAACTCTGCAATTTTTTTGGTTGCGGGAACTTTTTTAAAAGTTAATTTTTTTTCATCATCACGAAATATTTCATAACCAAAAAGACAATTATCAGGGTTTTCTAAATATTCTCTTAAATCCACAAACTTAACTAAATTATCTAAAAATTCTTCTTTTGTAACTTTATTTTGGTGCAAAACCACTTGTAATTTCAAAGAACTTCTAACTAAATTATCAACCTGTTTTTTAAATTGATCATTATCAAAGACATATTTATCGATATCTAGATTTTTTGCCATATTTTACCCGTTATATACTTTTTCACCTTCATTTAATGATTCAATATAAGATGCTTTGAAAAGATCTTTTTTAGTAACCAACATTTTTTTCTTTTCACGAATTAAAGTGTCGATATATATTTCTAACGGTTCAAAATAAATTATATTTTTGTTAGCTAGATCTTTGATTATTTTTCTTACATAATTGTAATTAATGTAACCATTCATTTCGTTAGCATAATAAAAAATTAAATTAACACATTGGTCGTCAAAACCTATTTTATTAGCTTCATTAATTAAATCGATAATGTTTTTAGTAGGTATTTGACCTTGAATTTGACTGAAAAACGATACTGAACTAGTTTTTAAAATAGCTTCGTAAACGTTCGAATAGTTAAAGTTATTTAAATCCAATTTAACTTGGATATCATTTGCGGTTGTATCTGGGCGTTTTTGTTGTTCGTCATCTTGATCTTTGTTCAAGTTTAGGTCTAAAGTATCAATGTCAAACATTTCATCAAATCGTGTTGAAGCATCCTCAAGATATTCAACACGTAAAATACTTTTATTTTCTTTGCCTATGATTCGATTGTAATTATCAAAACCAATAATTTTTACCAATTTATTAGCTAGAAAAATATTTTGTTTTAAACCTTTGCTATCTAGGGGTTTTTCTACAATAAATAATGTTTTTCGTTTTAATTCATCAATATATGTTGATATTAAAGAAACAGATTCTAATAAAAATCTAGCTTCATTTAACTCTTTTAGATCCATTTTTAACATATAGGTTATGTTGTCGTAATCATGAAATCCTTCGCTATTGTTTTTCTCGATCGCTAAATCACGTAAATATTCATACAAAACAATTGCATTAGCACCTAAAATAGGTGCATAAAATTTACGAAGATTTTTCAAATCCTCGCCGCCAATAATCGATGGACTTTCAGCAATAAAATATGGATAAATATCTTTTTTCATATGATTTACCTTTCTAAAAAAATGCGCCTGATTCGGCATAGGTATAATCATTTTAGATTATTGTCTTAAGTAAATCGATATTTTTTTTATTTTGTGGAGTTGATGTAAAGTTGTCAGCATAGATATCCACAATCGTTATCTTACCAAAAAGTGCTTTTTTGGCTATTTTTGGGTCGTTTTTTGCATCTAATGCTTTAATCGTTAATTTATTCACACCGCGTTTTATTAAATTTTTTTGGCGATTTTTCTCATTTGTTGATAAGCATAAAATTAGAGAAAACAAAGGTAAAAAATTAATATTTTCATTATATAAAACAGGTATCTCTACAATCTCATAATTCCCATTTTTTAGCTCATCAAAAATAACAGGAAATACGACTTTCTCTAATATGTCTATATTAGTGTTATTTTCGTTTAACCACTCACGAATTTTGTTTTTTGAAACATGATCATTTTCTAATAAAAATTCACCGATTTTAAATTTAATTTCTTGATAAATTTTGCCTCTTTTTTTATATTCTTGTTCCACAAATTCATCAGCAAAGAAAATTTTTGAAGCCTCTAAGCCACAATTTTTTAGAAAAGTTGATTTGCCAACTCCGATTTTTCCGATTACAGCTATCATGATACATTCTCCTTTTTAAAATCATTGAGTGCTTGCGAAGCTGATTTAGTATATGCTTTGCCTAGACCACCAGCACCAAGCTTGATGCCACCAAAATATCTAACTACAAAAATTGCTATATTTTGAGTACTTGTTTTTATAAGTAAATCCCTAATGGGTTTGCCGGCAGTTCCTTTTGGTTCGCCATCATCATCAAAACCGGCATTTATTATCCCCTCATTCAAAAAAGAATATCCATAACATATATGTGTTGCTTTTTTGAATTTTTTTCATAATTCTGCATTAATCGCTTTAACTTCTTCTTTTGAATTAATAGGTAAACAAACACTATAAAACTTTGATTTTTTTATTTCATACTCAAGAAACTTCATATTAAATATTATAAATTATGAATCGAGATGTTGTCAAATACTAATAAGTCAAAAAAAGTATAAAAAAAATGGGGCGAATGACGGGATTCAAACCCGCGCATGACGGGACCACAACCCGCTGTGTTAATCGCTTCACCACATTCGCCATATTTGCATAAGAATTATAAACAAAAAACACAAAGACAAAAGAAAAAAATAAGACTTTGTTTTTGAAAAGTGCTGAGTCAATTTCAGTATTTTTTCAGTCTTTTTATATATAAAAATCAAAAATTAATAATTAATATTTGGTATAATTCAAACATTAAATTAAAAATAAAATACAGAAAGGAAATAATATGAGCTCATTAAAATTATTTAAATTTTTTATTTCTGAAGACAAAAGTAAAGATTCTGAAAAATTCAATCTTGAAATCGCCCAAACAGGAGAAAAAACTGGGTTTTCTAACCTTGATGATTTAACTTCAACTGTCGAAGAATTATCTCTTGGTAACGAACAAGAATCAAGAATCTGGGTTGTAAAAAACAAAAAATTCGTCGGAAGTTTATCTTTAAATGAATTTAAAGATGTTTTAGCAAAAGTTAAAAAAGAAAATGTTGAAGCAGGTAATGCTCTTTCATACATCATCGAAAACAAATTATTACACGATGATCACGAATTAGTATTTCTAGATCCAAGATGAAAAAATGTTTCATTGCTATTCATAGTTGCGATCGTTTTATTCATTATTGTTCTAGCGTTAACAACAAAAATTTATTTAGATTTACCAACTAATTAATTATTTACAAGGCGCCAAAAAAATATTAATTATTGAAATTTAAATTAAGTAAAGCATTTAGAGCGTTACACACAGTTATTTACTCATAATGAATAATGGAAAGGATGAAATGACAAACAAAAAACCAAAATTAAACAGATTTTATTTGTCTGAAAAATACGATGAAGTTGATGGTAAAAGAGTAATTTCTTTCAACCTTAAAAGAGCAAAAATAGCAAAATTGCAAAACTTCAAAACCTTCAAAGAAGGTGTTGACGAATTTAATAGAGTTGCTTTCGAATTAGAAGGAAACTCAAGAGTTTGATTCCACCAAAACGGAGCTTTTAGAGGTTCTGCTACTCCACAAAGAACAGCACAAATTCTAGAAGTTATTAACCAATCGCAAGTTAAAGATGAAGACGTAATTGAATTCATTAATAAAGAACAACTTGTTGATGTTGCTCCTAAAACTAAAAAGAATAAAAGAGAAGTTTCAGTTGATCAAGAACCAACTCAAATTATTGATTTAGATGAAACTGAAGAAATACTAACTGAAGACAGCACAGAAGAAGTTGTTGTTGAAGAAGAAAAAAACCCTGAAACAGAAGATGCATGCGAATGTGAAAGCGAAATGTGCGGAAAAGTTAGCGAATTAGATCAAATAGCTAGCGGCTTTGAACTATACGTTGAAAACCCAGAAGAAAAATTTGCAAAAGATGTTCAGTTACAAGAAGTTAAAAATAGATTTAAATATAATTTAGTTGTTACTTCAATCGAATGACAAGATGAAAATGTCTTGGCTAAATATGTAGTTCGTGATAAAGAAAACGATAGAGAATCGAGAGAATTTTCACAATTATTAACTGGCTTTAAAAAACCAGTAGTTGAAGAAGAACAAGTTGCTCAATTAGAAACTAAAAAAGAAGAATTAACTGCTCTGCCACAGCGTAAAATTCACAGACATTTAGTTGAAAGAACTGAATGATCTAAACTAATTTACTGAATTTTAGGAATTATTATTGTAATTTCAGTGATTATGATTATACTTCTAAGTTTACACATTGCAGGTCTATTCTCAATTCCTTGATTCTTATAATTAATTATTTAAATTGCAGCTAAACTGCAATTTTAAATAATTAAAATTTAAAAATTAATCTTATATTCTATATTGTGTTTTATTGAATATAAAATTGATAATATAATTAACATTATAAAATAAAAAACTATTGGAGGTCTTTATGAAAACAATGTTAGATGTTGTATCAGAAATAGCATTCAACGAATGCAAAAATGGTAACTTTGTTGAATACAATTTTTTATTCGATAAAGTTGAAGCAGAACTAAAAACTAAGTGAGAAATTTTAGCTTCTGAAAGTGGTAAAGATTATAGTGTCATAAGAGTAAATAAACTAGGTGAATTGTACCGTTTATTAACTGTTGATTCAAACTTTATTAGAAACTCAAAGGGACAATGGTCAATCAGACCCGGCTTCACAATTTAATATGTCAAATTTAGTAAATTCAAAGGAAATGATACTGAAAGCTTACACCAATCAATATTCTATTCCGCACATCAATATCAATAATGCTGAATGAAC
Organism: Mycoplasma sp. HS2188; assembly: GCF_025209835.1. Classification (NCBI taxonomy): domain Bacteria; kingdom Bacillati; phylum Mycoplasmatota; class Mollicutes; order Mycoplasmatales; family Mycoplasmataceae; genus Mycoplasma; species Mycoplasma sp. HS2188. Next base: position 13,501 of record NZ_JAOAOI010000006.1, read on the forward strand.
AAAAAGTACTCTTTTAGCAGCCCAAGAAATGCAATCCCCAATAATTTTAGGAGTCAGTGAATCTGCAATCAAATATATTGGTGGATATCATAGTGTTGTTGGGATGGTAAAAGGCTTACTGCGCGACTTAAATATAACCGTCCCCGTTTCGCTTCATTTAGACCATGGAACAAAAGAAGGTTGTTTAAAAGCAATTGATGCTGGTTTTACTTCAGTGATGTTTGATGGTTCAGCTTTAGACTTAGAAAAAAACTTAGCATATACAAAAGAAGTTGTTGAATATGCGAAAAAATTTGATGTAACTGTCGAAGCTGAAGTGGGAACAATCGGTGGTGAAGAAGATGGAGTTATCAGTAACGGTGAATTAACCAATATTGATGAGGCAAAAAGAATTACTGAATTAGGTATTGATATGTTAGCAGCCGGTATCGGTAATGTTCATGGTAAATACCCTTCGAATTGAACTGGTTTAAATTTCAATTTATTACAAGATTTAAAAAATATTTGTAATATACCTTTGGTTTTACACGGTGGATCTGGAATACCATTCGAACAAACTAAACACGCTATATCGTTAGGAATAGCCAAAATCAATGTCAATACTGAACTTCAGATAGTTTTTCATAATGCAGTCAGAGATTTTATTAAGTCAGATAAAGATTTAATAGCTAAAAATTTTGACGTCCGTAAATTTCTTTTAGATGGAATTAACGCTATTCGAAATAAAGTTAAAGAAATTATTATTAACTTCGGTTCACAAAACAAAGCATAAAAAACCACTTTTTAACAAGTGGTTTTTTTATGCTAATTTAACATTGGTAAATAAAATTAATACAAAACTTAAAACAGTTATAAAGCAAATACTATCAAGTCTGTCTAAAATACCACCGTGACCACGTAATATCTTAGAATAATCTTTAATACCGTTAGAGCGTTTGATGAATGAAAAATACAAATCACCAACCACTGCAAAAAGTGGAGCGAGAATAGCAAAAATAATTTTTAAATAATTATTTTCAAACAAATCTAATGAGTAGACAAGAATAAAGGTTGCGATTACGCCACTGATTACACCGCCAATAAAACCTTCTCACGATTTATTGGGCGAAATAGTCGGTGTGAATGGTTTTTTGATAAATTTGCGACCGAATGAAACACCAAAAATAAAACTAAATGTATCAGTAACTGCAGCAATTAAACTAATACTAAATCAATATTTTCATTGACCAGAAATTACAATAAATAAATGGAAAACTTTTGAAAATATAGCCAATAAATATAGAGTCACAAAGGCTATTAATGCACGAATAATAACTTGAGAAAAATGAGAATAAACACGAGTAAATGAATCAATCAATAACAAACAAACTGATAACACTAAACAAACAATTATTGTAAATGGGTCGAGTGCAATAATGCGCGTATATTCAACTAATAATTCGGGCTTAAACAACGCTTGCGCAGTGGCAGGATTTAGTCATCTTAGAGTTATTTCTTGAACGGGAATAAACGCCAATGATAACCCAATGAGTGATAGTGTTACTACTCAATACCATTTTATCCGTTGCGATTTAAAAAATTCATAGACTAAAATTGCAGTAATAATCGCTATAAAAACAAACGAAAAAACTCTGGACACATAATATTGTGCCGAGAAAATAGATAAAGGAATTAAACTGCCTAATAAAAATATAGCCAGCAAAATACCTGGAATAATTCTTTCGTAAACTGTTTTTTTATTCATAAGTACCTAAATTGTATTTTAAATTATACTATCTTTATTATTATCTTACTCAATTAAACCAATTGCCCAAGAATTTAGCGATTTTTATTACGTTTTCACCTTCAATTAGTTCGTAAATTTAAGTTTTAATGTTGATTTTTAATTAAACATTTATAATATTAATAATTATTAGTAGGAGATCAATCAGATGAAATATAAAAGAATACTGGTTAAACTTTCTGGCGAAGGTCTAGCCAATAAATCTAAATCGTTGGCAATTGACTATGAATTAGTTGAAAACATTGCCAATCAATTAAAACAAATAGTTGAAAAAGGGATTCAAGTTAGTGTTGTTATCGGTGGTGGAAACTTTTGAAGAGGTGCAAGTGCCGAAAAAAATGGTATACCACGAAACCGTGCAGACTACATAGGAATGATTGCAACAATTATGAATGCGTTAGCATTACAAAGCGGTTTTGAAGAAGCTGGTTTAAAAGCTAGAGTTCAATCTTCGCTAAATATTGACCAAAGAGTGGCAGAATATTACATCAACGAAAAAGCAATCAAATATCTTGAAAATGGCGAAGTTGTTATTTTTGGAGGTGGAACAGGTAGACCTTATTTCACAACTGACACAGCAGCAACATTATGCGCTTCTGAAATAGGTGCAGATGTTATTTTGATGGGTAAAAACGGAGTAAAAGGGATTTATGAATCTGATCCTAAAATTAATCCGGATGCTAAAAAGTTTGATGTCATAACTTATGACGAAATTTTAGATCGTAAATTACAAGTTATGGACCTTACAGCTACATCAATGGCAAGAGACAACAACATTGGCTTAATCGTGTTTGACATTCAAGAAAAAAATGCTATTTTAAGAGCAATTGAAGGAACTATAGAAAGAACAGAGGTAACAAAATAATGGAATTAGAAATGTATCAAATGACCCTAGAAGAAGGTGCAACAAAAGCTATTCATCACTATGAATTCGAATTATCAAAAATATCGACCGGAAGAGCTAACCCGCAATTAATTAAAGGAATTAAAGTTGATTACTATGGAACTCCTACTCCACTTGAAGAACTAGCAACAATTTCAGTTCCTGAGGCAGCGCAGTTATTAATAAAGCCTTTTGACGTGTCTTCTGTTAAGGAAATCGAAAAAGCAATATTACACGCTAATTTAGGTGTAACACCAGTCAATGAAGGACACCAAGTTAGATTGACTTTCCCAGCATTAACCACTGAAAGAAGAAAAGAGTTGGTTAAGAGTTTAGCTAAATTTACTGAACAAGCAAAAGTAGGTGTAAGAAACACTCGTCAAGAAGTAATGAAAGCAATCAAAGCTGATGAAGAATTAAGTGAAGATGAACAAAAACGCTTTCAAGATCTTATTCAAAAAGATGTAGATGCTAAAATTGAATTAATCAACAAAATCACTGCACAAAAAGAAAAAGAATTAACCAATTTATAGTGTGTTTGACACACTTTTATTATGAAATTAAATAAATATACTTTTTATACATTGTTTATTATTTCGGTAATTCTTTTTCTGTCATCTTTTGCTATATTTATCGGTCTTTCAGTAGCAGGAAACGTATTGAAAAAAGCTCAACCCAAACTGGGTTATGGATTACTAATTGCAATTGTAGTTTGTGTTATTTTATCAATCATTTTACACATGATTTCAATACCTTTTGCAATAAAATACTATAAATATCGTTTCTTCGAGTTGAATGATAATCGTTTAATATTATTCAATATATTTTATGTCCTAGTGGCAATGTTTGTAGTCGGTAAATGAACTTACGAAAAAGAGCAATTAACTAATTCTGAAAATGATTAAAAAATAGACACCTGTGTGTCTATTTATTTTAATCTGGCAAAAAACATGAATTTATCAGCTAATTTAATGTTGTCAAATTTAGTAAAATCGTGTAAATTCTCTTTACTAAATTCATCAATTTTTAAAGCTTGTGCAACTTCTTTAATTTTGTTTGGCATTGTGACTTGTAAAGCTCATGATAAAGAATAAATACCATTTAACAATCTATTTAATATTAAATTTAGTTTATCTAAATTATCTGTTAATTTTCAAGGTGTTGTTTCGTCTATGTATTTATTCAATTTTGAAGAAAGTTCAACTATTTTTTTGTGTGCTTTATCAATTTTAAAATTATCCATCAAAGAGCTAAATTCATAATCAAAACCAATTATTTCATCTTCTATTTGTTTGTGAATTTGTTCGTTTGAATGTTTATATACTGTTCCGCTTGTAAATGAATTTGAAATCATTTTTAATGTTCTTGAAACTAAATTACCATAATTATTTATTAAATCAGCGTTAATTGTTTCTTTCAATTTTTCTTCGCTAAAATTACCGTCTTCACCAAAAATAATTTGACTTGCAAAGTAATATTTTATCATTTCGGGATGGTAATTTTGGTAAAGATAATCCGGCTCAATCGCATTGCCTAATGATTTAGACATCTTGCGTCCGTCTTTATCACGCAACAAACCGTGACTAACAATGTGTGATGGTTGTTTGATATTTATTGCTTTCAAAAACATTGGTCAATAAATAAAGTGGAATCTAGATATTTCTTTACCTAAAATATGAATAATTTCATCACCTTTTTCTCAATATTTAACAAAATCAGCACCTGGATTTTCTAAATCAAAATTCAATGCAGTTACATAATTAAACAAAGCATCTAATCAAACATACAATGTGTGTTTATTGTCTTCATTAATTGGAATGGCTCATTCAACATTAGTTCTTGTTACCGAAAGATCTTCTAAACCTTCGCTAACAAAATTGCTTTGAATTTCATTTAATGTTTTCTCAGGCATTAAAAATTTACTATTTTTAGCAACATAATCGCTTCATCACTCTTGCATTGCTGAAATTTTAAAAAAGTAACTTTCTTCAGCCATTTTTGTTAACTCGTGTTTAGAAGTTGGATGATAGAATTTTCCGTCAATTTCTAAGGCTTGAGCCTTAGTTAAAAATTCCTCATCTTCAATTGAATATAAACCTTCGTATTTATCTTTGTAAATAAAGCCGTTTTTTAAAAATCAACTAAATACTTTTTTAACTGTTGCTTCATGTTGCGGAGATGTTGTGCGTGAAAAATAGTCAATTTCAATATTTCATTTTTTTCAGGTTTCTATATAACTTTTAACTAAATCATCAACAAATTCTTTAGGTTTTTGATTATTTTTCAATGCTTTGTTTTGAATTTTTTGCCCGTGTTCATCACTACCAGTTAAAAATTTAACATCATAACCCATTATCTTTTTGTAATTAGCAAGGGTTCTTGCCATAATTGTTGAATATAAATGCCCAATATGTAAAGGCCCTGATGCGTAATAAATCGGTGTTGTAATATAGCAAGTTTTTTTCATTTTACTCCTTAAACCTTGATTGGTTTGTATAGATCTTTAATATTTTGTAAATATTCATGTTTGTTTTTATTATTGTTATCATGCAGATATAAATTAGGTAAAAAATGTAACCCTCATCCCGATTGATATCTAGCTTCAATTAAAACTAACTTTGGTTTATCATCCACGCGCGGAATAATCATTTGTATACGCTTAGGTTCAAATTTAAATTGACGCATATATTCGAAGCAATCAACCATGCGCTCTACAGGAATAACCATTGTTAAATAGCCTTTTTGTTCGATAATTTTGGAACTACCCTCAATTATTTGTTTTAAGTTTAATTTAACTTCGTGAGTTGCAATTAGCATCTCTTCATTGATATTTTTTGTTAGTTTTGTGTTCTCTATTGTATAAAATGGTGGATTAACAACAATTGACTGATATTTTTTTGCACTACTTTTCATATGCTCTTTGTAAAAAACGTTAAAGTCAATATTGATAACACTAATTTGATCGGTTTTATTATTCATCGCAATGTTTTGAATAGCTAATTCAGCTGCTTTTTCCTGAATTTCAATTGCATCAATGTGTAAATCTTTATGTCTATCGCTAATAAAAATTGATAAAGCACCGTTATTTGTTCCAATTTCAAGCATGTTTGTTATTCTTTTGTTTAAAAAGACAAAATTACCCAATAAAATCGTGTCCACTGAATAATTAAACATGTCTTTATCTTGAAAAACATATAAATCAGAATCAAAACCAAGTGAATTTTTAACAAGATTTCTATTTTTCATTTTAAGAATTTGTTTTATTAATTTTGCCTTTCAAGGCTTTGTAATAATCTTGATAATTTTTTACTAGACAAGCATCAACTTTACCGTTGATTGGGTCAGTGCTCAATATGACAACAGATGTTTTATCGCCAAGACGGTATTTGTTTTTCGTTTTGGTTCCTACAAGTTCTGTTCCTTCAGTGTTCAATACATATTCATCGTCAGTCATGGTTGATAAATGAACTAAAGCATTTGTTTTGTTTTCAAATTCAACAAACATACCAAATTTCAATATACTTACAATTTGCACATTGTAGCTTTGACCGATTTTATCGGCAAAATATTCTGCATAAAGTAAATCATTTGTATCACGTTCAACCTGCATTGCTTTCTGTTCTGATTCACTATTCAATTCAGCTATGGCAGGCAAAATTTTATTCATGTGCTCAATTTTTGTACGATCTTTATTGATTAAAATATCTCTAATTACTCGATGAACAATTAAGTCTGGATATCTACGAATTGGACTTGTAAAATGGCAGTAAAATTCGCTCGCTAAACCAAAGTGACCAATATTTTCAACACTATAAACAGCCTTAGACATAGTTCTTAAAAACATGGTTTGTAAGAAACTATCAAAGCGTTGTTTTTTAATTTTTTCAATAGTGTTTTGGAATGATTTAGGAGTTAAATTTAGGCTATCAACTTCAACTTTGATATTTAATGAGTTCATCACTTGTTTAAATTGATTGATTTTTTCTTCTGATGGTGTTTCATGAACACGGTATAACAAAGGTATTTTATTTTTTGCTAATGTCTTAGCAACTTCTTCATTTGCCCTAACCATAAAATCTTCAATCATTTTTTCACTGGTACCGCTTCTATCAACAACAACATCAACAACTTTGTTGTTTTCGTCAAGAATAATTTTTGGCTCTTCAATTTCTAAGTCAATATATCCTTCTTCATTTTTAACTTTACGGATTTTTTGTGTCAATTCATACAAGATATTCAACATTTTATTCAATGAATTATCAGTAAATTTAACTTTATTGTCTATAAAATCATTGACTCTTTTATATGTTAATCTGTATTTAGAATTTATTATCCCTTGGACAATATTTGACTTAATTGTTTTACCATTATTATCAATGTCAATCAAGATACTCATAGTAAATCTATCTTCGTTGGGGTTAAGTGAACAAATACCGTTTGATAATTTTTCCGGTAACATCGGAATGACTTGATTAGCTAAATAAGTAGAAGTACCACGTTTTAATGCCTCTTTATCAATTTCACTATTTTCACGAACATAATAGCTCACATCAGCAATATGAACTCCTAATTGATAATATTTATTGTCAATCTTTTTAATCGAAATAGCATCATCATAATCCTTTGTAGACTCGCCATCAATAGTGATGACTAGTTCGTCACGAAAATCAACTCTATTTTTCATTCCTTTAGCATCAATTGTATCCGGAATAGTAGCCGCTTCATCTAGAACTTCTTTTTCAAAACCTTTTGGTAGTTGCATCTCAGCTAAAAGTGACTTAACATAGCAAAGTGGGTCTGAAATATTAGATATTTTTTCAACAATATCTATTGTTAAAGTCTTTTTATTGTAATCGGTAATTTTTGCGACAACAAGGTCATCAATTCTCGAGTCGACTTTAAATTCCTTGATAACAAAATCAAAGCTTTTAAAGTCATTTTTAAGAGGTCTAAAGCTTAAAATGTTATTTTTCAACTCAATCACACCGTTAAGTGTTGTTGAGTTTCTTTGTTTAATTTGCACTACCACTGCATATTCTTTTTCTTCTTGTGAATCAAGTTGTTTATAAACTTTAGCTTTAACTTGGTCTCCTGATAAAGCACCGTTAAAATTAACTGATGACACAAAGTACGATACTCTTTCTTCACCTTCTATTTCAATGTCAATAAAGCCGAATCTACCGTCTTTTGCGTATTTCAATTTACCTTCAATGGTGTCTAAATATTCAATAGCAACATAGTTTTTGTCTCTTGTGTATAACAATTGATTGTTTTTAGACATTTTCATTAAAGTCTGAGTCAATTGTTTGTTTTTATCAAAAGGTATTTTTAAACCCTTAGCGATATTAACGAAATTTGACTTAGGGTTTGATTTAACAAAATTAAAAATATTTTTTTCTTCTATCATGTTTTATAACAAAAATTTAATTAAAAGCGCAAAAATGATTACAAGGATACCCATTGTAAACATTGTTCACTTCATAAATTTTTTAACTCCCCTTTCTTTTGAGCTTTTAAATAATTCTAGATCTCCAGAACCAACTAATGCACCTGAAAAACCATTAGAATCAGGCGACATCATTAGCGAAATAATGATAATGATTATTGCAATAACAATTAGCGCTATTGTTATTATAAGAACAGTCATAACTACCTCCACTTTGTAATGTAATTTCAATTATATATTAATATAGATAAATAACATTAATTAAATATTAAATTGGATAGATGTTGAAAATTATTTTTGCTAAATTTTCAATAAAAATATTGAAAAAAATAACAAAAATAAAGAAAAATTACTGATTTTATTTTGCTTTCGTTATTCTTAGCAAATAATCTCTTATATTAATATAAAAATTAATTTATAATAATAAAACTATGAATATTAATAATCGTAAAAAGAAACCAATAATTATTTTCACCGGCCCTAGCGGGGTAGGAAAAGGAACTATTGAGCAAATATTATTTAAAAATGAAGATTTAAAATTTAAACTTTCTGTTTCAGCGACAACACGTAAACCACGGACTGGCGAAATAGACGGTGTTCATTACTTTTTTATTTCCAAGGAAGATTTTGAACAAAAAATTGCCAATAATGAATTGTTGGAATACAACTTCCATTTCGATAATTACTATGGAACATTGTTGAGTGAAATAGATAATATTCACAAAGATAACAAAATTCCTTTTTTAGAAATCGAAACATTAGGAACTAAAAAAATTCTTGAAAATAAAGAAAATCTCAACAAATACAACATAATTACTGTGTTTATTTTGCCACCGTCATTTGATGAATTAAAAAACAGAATTATTGGTCGAAACACCGAAACCAAAGATTCTATTGATCAAAGACTGCAAAAAGCAAGTCATGAGTTAGCTGACAGACATATTTTTAAATACAATGTTGTTAACGATGACCCTTATAGAGCCGCTGAAGAAATAAAAGAATTACTATTGAAAGAACTACATGAATAATTTTGCTCAATTAAGTGTTAAAGGAAATGTTCGAAATAGCAACCAAGATGCCGTAGGTATTTTTCACAAAGATAACATTCACATGCTTTTGCTTTGTGATGGTATGGGTGGGCATTATGGAGGTTCAAAAGCTTCGAATATTACAGTAAATACATTCAGTAAGAAATTTGCTCAAATGATGCCGTTAGAGAAATTTGATGTTAATTCCGTTTCTTTATGATTTAAATCAGTTGTTAATGATGCACGACTAGAAATGAAAACTTTTGCCAATGTAGAAGAAGCATATTTAGATATGGGAACAACGGTAACGGCCGCAATTTATAGCGAAGTACATGGTTTTTTATATATTTTTAACATTGGTGATTCAAGAACTTATATTTTAACTAAAGGTGGTGATTTGAAACAAATTACAGTCGATCATAATTTGTATAATCGACTTATAAATGAAGAAAATTACACTGAATTAAAAGCCAGAAACGTTAAATACAACATGGCTTTAACCTCGGCGTTAGGTCCACTTAAAAAAACAAAAATTGAAATCTTTGACTTATCAGCTTCTATCAAAGCAGTGCATAGCATACTTTGCACCAGCGATGGAGTCCATAATTTTTTAGAGAAACCTTCGATTGAATTAATTATCAAGAAAGAAATTAAAGCACAGAAAATAGTTGAAGTCTTAGTTCAAGAAGCATTGGATAATCGCTCAACAGATAATGCTTCGGCTGTTTATGCCTCTCTTTCAAATATTGAGGAATGGAGCAAATAATGCAAATCAATAAAAATAGTGTTGCCTTACAAAAATATAAAATAATCGCCAAAATTGGGCATGGCGGTTTTAGCGAAGTTTACAAGGTTGAAGAAATTGGAAAACCTGGTATTTATTACGCTTTGAAATATTTTTTAGTTAAAAATCAAGCCGATACAGAAACAACAATCAAGAGATTCAAGCAGGAAATAAACCTGTATAAAAAAGTAAAATCATCACGTGTTGCACAATACATCGATTCATATATTGGTGATAATGAACAATATTTAGTGACTGAATTCATTGATGGGGAAAATTTAAAAACGATTATTAACAAAAACGGGAAATTAGTTGCTAGAACTGCAGCTAATTATGCAATGCAGATTGCTGACGGAATTAGTGAATTGCATAATAGTAAAATAATTCACCGAGACATCAAAAGTCAAAACATTTTAATAACCAGAGATCGTGAAGTCAAAATTATTGATTTAGGATTGGCATTATCCGAAGATAGCCAACGTTACACAAAAGATACTAAAGTAATTGGAACTGTGTATTATATGGCACCTGAATTGTGTATTGCTGGCAATAACCCTACTGAAAAAACTGATATTTATGCTTTGGGAATTATGTTATACGAAATGCTGAGCGGTGAGTATCCAATTAAAGGCCGAGATGCGATTGACACAATAAATAAACAAAAAAGTCAACCAATGCCCGAAATTACTAAAATAATTGATATTCCGCAGGCTTTGAGTAATGTCATTGCTAAAGCAACTGCCAAAGACCCCGATAATAGATACAAAAATATGTGAGAAATGTATCATGATTTAAAAACCAGCACCAGTCCTGAAAGATTTTACGAAAAACCTTATAATCCTAAAAAAGCTAGAAGTAAAATAAGTTTTCAAGACATCATCAATTCTAATAAATTTATTATTTCGGCAATCGTTATACTGACATTGTTATTTATAATCGGTATTATTGTTCTAACAATTTTAATTTAGGAGTTATGTTGAAAGGAAAAATTTATTCATTAACCGGTGGAAGATACCATATTAAAGACGAAAACAATCAAACTCACTTTTTACCAGCCGCAGGGGTTTTTAGACACAAAAATATAGACCCTGTGGTCGGTGATATAGTTGAGTTCGAAACTGATGGTTACATCTCAAAAGTTTACGAACGTAAAAACGTTTTTGTGCGTCCTAAAGTCGCAAATATTGACGCAATTGTTGTTGTAATGTCTGTAGTTGAACCAAAATTTCAACCCTATTTAGTTGATAAATATTTAGCTTTTATTGAGGCTAATGATATTGAACCAATTTTGTTTATTACTAAAGTTGATTTAGCACTCAGTGAGTGAGAAAATACTTATCGGGCAATGGGCTATGATGTTTTTGATATTGATTATCAGGATGCTAATCTTAAAGAAAAAATTAAACATTTCTTTAACGGAAAGGTCATATCATTAATGGGTCAATCGGGAGTTGGTAAAACAACATTTATCAATGCAATAGCGGGAACAAATTTTCAAACGCAAGAAATATCTAAATTCGCAAACCGCGGCAAGCACACAACCCGAACAGTTCAAATTATTGAGACTTTAGGCGGGGAATTAATTGATACTCCTGGATTTTCGAGTTTTGATATAAATTTATCAAAAATTCAATTAGCACAATCATTTAAACAATTTAAGGAATTATCAAAGATGTGCAAGTTTAAATCTTGTCTGCATTTAAACGAACCTGAAGAATATTGCAATATAAAATTACACGTCAAAGACGGCATTATTCCTGAATTAAGATATAAAAACTATTTAAAAATGATGAAAGAGGCAAAAAATGAGTAAAAAATATGTAACACCTTCATTATTGAATGTTGAAGAAGGCAAAAGAGCACAAATGGCACAAACCTTAATTAATGAGGGCATTGAATGAATTCATTATGATGTAATGGATGCAAAATTTGTTCCAAATAAGGCTATTGAACTAGAAGAAATTATTGATATAAAACAAAACACATCAAAACACTTCATGGATGCACACTTAATGGTTGAAAAACCACTGGATTATTTAGACAAATTCAAAGATGTTGTGGATATTACCACTATTCACTATGAAGCGATAGACCATGATGAACTATTGGAATTTTTAGAAAAAAAACACCACGATTATAGAATTGGTTTAGCTATCAAACCACAAACAAATGTTGAAGAAATTCAAGATTTTCTACCATATGTCGCACTTGTTTTAGTAATGTCAGTTGAACCAGGAGCCGGCGGCCAAAAATTTATCCCAACAGCCCTAGATAAAATAAGCTTATTAAAAAAATTAAGATCTAAAAATCAATACCAATATTTAATTCAAGTTGACGGAGGGATCAACGATACAACTGGACCACAAGCTTTTAAAGCAGGTGCTGATGCTTGTGTAGCAGGAACATTTTTAGTAAAAAACCCTACAAAAGAAACCATTTCGTCTGTACTGAAAAACTAATAAATTCCATTTTTGGAATTTTTTTAAATTAAATCAAACAAAATATTATTTCCTACGGAGGGAGTATAATTTTTTATTATGAAAGAGTTGTTTATATCTACGATCACAAACTCTAATTTAATTGGGGTTTGTATCGCCTCTATTTTAGTTATTTTTATTGGTTTTTTACTCACGAAAGCATCAATATTTAAAACTGAGTGAATAGGGCCGATGAGTAAAATTGTCTTAGAAATCGCATTACCTGCAATTGCTATTAAAGGTTTCATGTCTTCTTTGACAATGCAAAAATTAAAAGAACAAGCCTGAATCTTATTGATTTCATTTTTGTTTTATTTTATTCTTTCAATAGTCTCATGACTATGGATTAAGTGTGATTGAAAACTTCCTGTTTTTATTAAAAAAAGCAACTCAAAATCAATTGTCAATACACTTGCCCGCACTTCAAATGGTGATATACCACGAGAAAGAGTATTGACAATGTGAATGCTGTTAATTTTTGGTTCCACTACAACATTTGGCCTACCAATTATTACTGAATTTTATCGTGGCACAATAAACGAAGCAACTTCAATATTGAGTGTAAGTATATTCAATGTTCCTCAACGTATGTTTTTATACACATACTGCTTTATGATGTTTACTGGTTTGAAATTCAATAAGAAAAATATGGGTAATACCTTAAAAAAACTCGCAACAAACACGACTTTACTTATTACTTTTATTGGGCTTGCGTTGTGATTGACTCAATTAATTCCTGCAATAGGAGAACACAGTCAAGCCGTGTCTAAAACATTGAATTTAGCCAATAATGAATCAGTATTAGCAGTCAAAAAAGCAAGTTATGGTGTTAATTTCCTACCAATTTATTTTGATGCTGAAGGCAGTAAATACATTTATAATATTGCAAAATCTATATACGAACGCACGACATTGACTGCATCCGGTTGAATGGACGCAGGCGTGACAATGCCATACTTTAAAAATATCGCCAATATGTTAGCATCTTTATGTACTCCACTTGTCTGATTAACTGTCGGAATGAAAATGAGTGAAAGCAAACTTAGAGCTGTTTTCACTGATAAATGAGTCTGATTTTACACAATCGTTAAAATTGTAATAATCCCATTATTAATGTTGGGTGTAATGTATTCACTTTATAATTCAAATCATAAAGTTGGTGCTGTTGCAGCACTATCAATCGTTGTTGTTAGTGCAACGCCACCAGGAGCAGTTCCGGCCGCAATCGCATTGTCATACAATAAGGCCCCGACATTTACAGCTCGTGCTTCAGCGCTTTCAACACTGGCTTCAATCGTTTCTTTACCGATTTGAATAATTCTTTGTCAATTATTATTCACATAATAAAGAGCAATTTAAATATTGCTTTTTTTAATATCTTTTTATAATATACATATGAAAGAAACAAACAACAATATTTATACTGGTATTGAACCGAAAAAAATGTATAAAGCATACAAAAAAACAATAAAAAAAACATGAGTATCACGTAACATTATTCAAAACGAAAATAGCACTTTTTGACTATTTGAAAAAATTGCTAAATTTTTCTTAATGTTAATTTTATTTATTTCAACCCCTAAAACGAGTTGAAAAAATAAAAGTAAGTCAAGCGAGTTGATAGATCGTACATACCAAAAATTTACAGCTAAAGAATCAGCATTTATTCCAATATCATTATCATTTTACTTTCTAATCTCCTTTGTTCCTATATTGACAGTTGTTGTTGTGTTGTTGTCATTCATCAATGGCTATAATACAGTGTTTTTAGACATTATTTTGAGTCGTATAATTCCTGGTGTTAAATCAATATTAAACATTCCAAACTTTAAAATTAATCAGAGTGTGCAATACACAACAATTGGTATTTTATTGTTCGGTTCTACATGATTAGGTTCGAGTGGTTGAGGGCGTTTTATATACTCACAAAATTACATATACGGTCACGAAAACCTAGGTAACTTTTTCTTAAATAGACTAAAAGGCTTTTTTATTGTTCTTGGCATTAGTTTGTATTTGTTTATAGTTTCTTTAATATACATATCTTTTTATAAATTAATTGTTCCAAGACTTTCAGTTGTTGGTGAACTAGTATTTTTTTACATTAGTTTTATGTTTTACTTAATATTGGTTTTATACTTTGGTTTTTCATTAATTTACAAGCTGACACCAAGTTTTAAATTGCCATGAAACTCTGTTTTACCAGGTGTATTATTAGCTACAATCCCCAATATGATTTTCATTGGTGTTTTCGGATATTTAACATCACTTATCAATTACACCCAATACGGAGCAATTGGAACATTTATGTATATAGCTTTATTTGTTTCATCTTTATCATATTTTATATTTATCGGCTTGATTGTAAATGAGTCTTATTACAAAACCTATTATTCAAGTTATACGATAGCAAAAAGGGATTTTTTCTTAAAAAGAATAAAATAGTCAATAAAATTCAGCGTTTTAATACAAAAAACACCGAATTTTATTAATTATTAATATTTAGCACTCTAATACTTTTTGTGCTAAAATATAAAACATGAGTAAAAAAGATTATTATAAAATTCTAGGAATTTCTAAAGACGCAACAGAAAAAGAAATTAAAACTGCTTACCGTAAATTGGCAATGCAATATCACCCAGATAAATTAAAAGATGGAACAAGTGATAAAAAAATGCAAGA
Source organism: Mycoplasma sp. HS2188 (assembly GCF_025209835.1). Lineage (NCBI taxonomy): Bacteria > Bacillati > Mycoplasmatota > Mollicutes > Mycoplasmatales > Mycoplasmataceae > Mycoplasma > Mycoplasma sp. HS2188. The sequence goes on from NZ_JAOAOI010000006.1 coordinate 28,584, forward strand.
AATAAACGAAGCATACCAAGTATTAAGCGACAAAGAAAAGAGAGCAAATTACGATAAATATGGCACTGAAGATGCTCCACAAGGCTTTGGCGGTTTTGGTGGCGATATGGGCGGTTTTGGTGATATTTTTGGTTCATTTTTCAATAGCTTTACTGGTTCGAGTTCATCACACTCATATGGCCCTTCTCGTGGCGATGATTTGCTATCTAGAATTCAAATTGATTTTAATGATGCAATCAAAGGTAAACAAGTTACACTTGAATTAAAAAAATGAGAAATATGTGATTTGTGTAATGGCAAGGGTGCCCAAAATGCTTCAGATATCAAAACATGTAGTGTTTGCAACGGTTCAGGACAACAACAATTTCAACAAAGAACACCTTTTGGTGTAATCAACACCGTTGGTACATGTCGCAACTGTAATGGAGTTGGAGAAATAATTGCCAACAAATGTAATCAATGTAAAGGCGAAAAATATATTAGAAAAAACAAAAAAGTATCATTCAATGTTAGTGAAGGTGCCGACACTGGCGAAAGAATTAAACTTGCCGGATATGGTGACCGTGGTGAAAACGGCGGGCCTTCAGGAGATATGTATGTTGAAATTTATGTAAAAGACCATAAACACTACATTCGTAAAGGTTTAAATCTATTTTTAGAATATCCAGTATCTTTCCTAGATATCGTTAAAGAAAATGAGGTTTTAGTTCCTACTCCATATGGTAACGAAACTATCAAACTTCGTCGAAATTATCAAAATGGACAAACAATAATTTTAAATGGCAAAGGTGTTAAAAAGAATGGAAGAGTTGGTGAGTTGAGAATTACATTTAAAGTTATGATTCCTGAATTATCAAACACAGAATTCAAGAAAATGGCCAAAGATTTAGATAAATATTCAGACTCCACAAATAAAGATTTCATAAAACAATTTTAAGAACATCATTTAATGATGTTTTTTTATTTTATTTATATTTGTTATTTATAATAAAAATATGAAATCTCCTAAAAAAATAAATTTAGAAAATGTATTCCCAAGTAAGGGGTACGATGCAAAAAGCTTATTTAGCTCTCTACTTAAAGAAGACGAAAATTTCAAAAATGATGTTGAAATGTTTTTTTCTTTACTACCAGAAAACAATTTAGATAAAGATCTAGATGATGTCTTTATTTCCCAAAAAGAGCTAAATAGTAACCAAAATATTGACATTATCAATACAAAGGAGCTTACTGATATCAAAGTCAATTTAACTGTTTTTGAACAAAAATTAAAGGGTTCAAAAAATAATTACTTCAACAAAATATCATTGCAAGATAAAGAGACTTTAGAAATGACTAAACAATTTTTTTTGGAAATGAGAAATTTCGATGGCTACGATACAGGTTTAAATTCGAGATTTGATGATGGCGACACAATGACAATAGCCGAATCAGCTGAAATTGTCATAACAAAAGTAGAACTTTAAACAAAAAAATTACTTTTTTTAGTAAGATTTATATATTGTAGTTTTAAACGCTATTATGTAAGGAGAAATATGAAAAAAATTAACGTTGCTATTGACGGACCATCAGGTGCTGGTAAGTCCACAGTTTCACAAGAAGTAGCGAAGAGAATTAATTATGCCTTTTTAAGTTCTGGCAGTGTTTATCGTGCTATCGCTTACGTGATTAACCAATTGAATATCGACCATAAAAACGAAGAACTTGTTAACCAAAACTTAAAAGATGAAATTTTAAAAATAACTTTAGATGAAAATCAGAAAATTTTTGCTGACGGAAAAGATATAACTTTATTAATAAGATCTGATGAAATCTCACAAATTTCATCAAACATTGCTGTTTACAAAAAAGTTAGAGAATATGTTGTTGAATATATACAAAAAATCACAAGGGCAAACAAAGGATACATTATGGATGGCAGAGACACCACATATCGTATTATGCCTCATGCAGAAGTAAAAATTTTCCTAACAGCTACAGCAAACGAAAGAGCGAGACGTCGTATTTTACAAAACCAACAATTAGGTTACAATACAAACTTCAATGAGGTATTGGCCGAAGTTGAAGCGAGAGATAAACAAGATTCAAGCAGAAAAAATGATCCTCTAAAAATAGTTCCTGACGCAAAAGTTATCGATTGCACTTCAATGAGTTTCGAAACAGTAGTTGAAAACATTGTTTCATTAATTAAGGAAAAAGAGAATGAGAAATAACGTAATCGCAATAATCGGAAAGCCAAATGTTGGTAAAAGTACTTTATTTAACCGTTTAGTGGGTAAAAAAAGTTCAATTACATACGATGAACCTGGTGTAACTAGAGACAGACTATACGAAACTTTTGAGTGAAGCGGCAAAGAAATTAAAGTTATTGACACAGGCGGAATTGAAGTAGAAAACCGCCCTTTTCAAGAACAAATTAGAACTCAGGCAAAAATTGCAATTGATGAAGCGAATGTAATTGTTTTTATGGTGGATGGTTCTTCGGAAATAACAAACGATGACCAGATGATTTTGAGTATTCTTCGTAAAAGCGGCAAACCAGTAATAGTTGTTGCTAATAAGCTTGACAATAAAGATTTATTTAATTGATCATGATATTCTCTTGGGGTTGATAAAATATTTCAAATCAGTGCACAACACGGACACGGGGTTGGTGATGTGCTAGATGAATGTCTGTTTTACTTAAATCTTGATGATGAAAAAACTGATAAAAATTTCAGACTTTCGATAATCGGAAGACCAAATTCTGGTAAATCTTCATTATTAAACTTACTATCAGGCGAAGAAAGATCGATTGTCAGTGATATTGCCGGAACAACTAGAGATAGCGTTAAAACTTTTGTTACAATTAAAGACCAAAAATTTGAGTTGGTCGATACTGCAGGTATTACCAAAAAAAGTAAAATTGTTGATATGATCGATAAGTACGCATTGATGCGTGCGATTTCAGCTCTTGATGAATCAGATTTGTCAATAATTATGATTGATGCGTCAAGGGAATTAAGCCATTTTGATTCTAGAATAATTGGATATGCTTTAGAAAACTCAAAACCAATAATAATCGCAATAAACAAATGAGATTTAATTGAAAAAGAAACAAACACAATGGCCAATTTTGAAAAAAATATGCGTAACAAATTCCACTTTGTTCCTTGAGTGCCATTTAGATTTATCTCTGTCTTGCAAAACAAAAGAATTGATAAATTATTAGAGACAATTTTACATGTCAAAGAAAATTTAGAACGTGATGTTAAACCTTCAATACTTTCTAACTTGATAAGAGAAACTCAGTTAATTCAACCCGCTGCCCCTTATAATGGTGGAAGGTTAAATATTTATTTCGCAAGAAAATTATTAAACACTAGAATCCCGACTTTTATGTTTTATGTAAACAATAAAAAATTCTTACACTGAAGCTATGAAAGATTCTTAGAAAAACAAATTAGACAAATGATTGACTTTGAAGGTACACCAATAAAATTGATTTTCAAAAATAAATCTGGTCTAGAATAAAATTTTTTCAATAAAAAAAGAGTATTTTTTCTATATTTTCTTTTTCAATCAAATTTCTCTTCTTTATTTATTTAGAAATATGAAACGAAAATAATATAATAAAATGTTAAATTAACGAAAGGAATAATATGACTAAAAAAGAATTTGTTGCAGAAGTGGCTGATTTAATGGGTGTTCCCGTTAGAATTGCTAACGACTTTTTTGAAAAGTTTATTAGCGTACTTAAAGATTGTCTTGTAAGAGATGAAAAAGTTCAACTAAGTGCTCTTGGAACATTCGAAACTGTCGTTAGAGATGGACGTGATGCTATTAATCATTTCACAAAAGAAAAAATAACAATTAAAAAGAAACGTGTTGTTAAATTTAAACCATCTAAATATTTAAAAGAACAACTAGCCGAATAAGTTGTTTAAATAAGGTAAAAAATCAATAATGCCTGGATACGTTAGCTCGATAGAGTATCCGGCATTTTTTATTTCTTCATATGACCACGATTTTTTTCAATGTTTAATTAAGTACATAGCATCAATCAAATAGAATTCATCTCATAAGGAAAATAAAACAATGAAAAAAGAGATGCCTCCTAATGAATTAATTTTGCTTAAATATTCAATTTGGTGAGTAGAAATATTGGATGATGGCAGTCTATTTTCGTTTGTGCTTTTGGCTTCAAATGCAATAAAAGTTCCATTGAAACAACCGATGTAATCAACAGTACTTTTCTTAAAGATAAAAGCCCCGCTGACTTCTTTATTTGAATTCATTTTATGAAATTTAATAGGTAAAGTTTTCTTCTCAATTAGAGCAAGACCGTTTTTTTCATAATATGAAATTGTCTGGTTTATGATTTTTTCTAACAGCATTCCACGATTTTTATTCATGCAATAAAAACACCGAAAATTATTGAAAAAAATAAAAAAGGAAAAAATAATTAATTTTGGCAAAAAATAATACTTTAAACAAATTCGTGCTTAATATAAATTAATATTTAATATTAATAAATAAAATAAATTATAATAATCATATGAAAATAGGAGTAGATATAACATCAATCCAGAGATTTCTAAATATTCCTAACGGATTTGAGAAGCGTTATTGTCATCCAAATGAACTAAAAATTATTGCGAAGAGCAAAAATAAGACTAAGGATTTAGCAACTATTTGAGCAATCAAAGAAGCTTTATTCAAAGCTGATAATCAGTTGTTTGAGTTCAATAAAATTGAATTGACACACACTGAAACTGGATGAGAATACAATGATAACTACACAATTTCCAATAGTAACGAAGGTGATTTAGTTATTGCCTTTGTAGTAAGCAAAAATTAAGGAGCAATTATGAGTTTTAATATAAAAATGATTTTTCTATGATGACATTTTCTATGATGTTTATGAAGACTGAGAGCACAGGCAAGAAAATATCGTAGACAACCTAATGATTTAACACCTCAACAAAGAAATGACTACTTGTTGAAGAGAGCAAGACAAATTCTTTGATACTTTAATGTTAAGTTAGAAGTTACCGGCTATGATGATTTACCTAAATCACCAGCAATCTTAATGCCTAATCACAAGTCAAATATGGATCCAGTGATTTTGCTAGCGGCATTAAGAAAGACAAATCATGCCAAACAAGGTGGAAATAAAATACCAACTTTTTTAGCAAAAATTGAGTTGAAGAAAAAAGGAATTGTTAAAAATGCATTGGAATTATTAGATACTATCTTTATCAACCGTCAAGACATTAGACAATCAGTTAAAGCTTTGAAAACTTACGGTGATTTTATTAAGTCTAATAAAAGATACGGAGTTATTTTCCCAGAAGGAACCAGAATTAAAGAAGATGGTTTAGGCGAATTTAAAGCAGGAGCAGTTAAAGTTGCTCAAAGTCAATATCTATCGATTATTCCTGTGGCTATCAGCGACACACGAGATGCATTGAATAAAAATCGTGCTAAAAAACTTGTTGTCAAAGTTAACTTTTTAAAAGCTATTAAGCCAGGAGAATTTCTATCTATGGAAAATCAAGCAGTTGCTTCACGTGTAAAAACATTAATTGAAAAGGCTTTAGAAAATGAGTAGTATTTTTGTAAATGACACAGAAAAATTTTCAATAAATATTAAAAATTTTGATGGTCCACTTGATTTATTATTAGCATTGGTCCAAGATAAGAAAAAGGACATCATGGATATTGATGTTGCCGAGTTAGCTTCAGCTTACTTAAATATCATTCAAAATTTACAAGATAATGAAATTGATATTGCTGGTGAATATTTAGTTATGGCTGCAACATTGTTAGCGTTAAAAACAAAAATGATTTTGTACACCCCAGAAGAAAAACCAGAAATTGAAGAAGACAAGCGAGAAATATTGCGTCGTTTGTATGAATATCAACAATTTAAAGAAATTTCGAAAGCTTTACGTGAAAGAGAAGAAGCTAGAAAATTGATCTTTATTAAAAAACCAAGTGATATTGAAGAGTTTTTAGTTGATGACGATAAATCCCAATTAGACGGGACTTCTAACCCACTTAAACTTGTTACAGTTTTAAGAAAAATGTTTGAGCGTACTTATGCACAAAAATTAAGACAAACAAAATTAGACCATTTCCAATTAACACCGCAAGATCAAATTCCATTTATTTTAAATCTATTTGATAATTATGAAAATGTAACGTTTGAAATGATCTTTAATCAGCCAAGCATGAACCACTTCGTAATTACTTTTTTAGCAATTTTAGTCTTAGTTAAAACACAAAGAATCAAATTAACCCAAAAAGAACAATTCGGAACAATTACATTCGAAAGAGGTCCAGAATATGAAAAATAATATTTTAGAAGCTTTATTGTATATTCAAGGTGATGAAGGTTTAACTTTGGAACAAGTAAAAGAAATTTTCAACCTTAACACAACACAGGAAGCAAAAAAAGTGATTAATGATTTCATTAAAGAATACAACAAGCGCGAAACTGCCCTAAAAGTTGTAAATTTCAATGAAATATATAAATTAGCAACACGTGAAACATATCGTGAATACATTGCGAAAATGGTGCAAGTTGTTAAGAAACACAGATTGTCAAATGCTGCTATTGAAGTTGCAGGTATTGTGGCTTATAAAGCTCCTGTAACTCGTTCAATGGTTAATAACATTCGTGGAGTGGCCAGTGAACAAGTAATGAATACATTATTGGCAAAAGGTGTTATTGAAGAAGTTGGTATAAGCCCTACTCCTGGTAACCCTGTTTTATACGGAATCACTAACAAGTTTTATGATTACTTTAGAATTAAAACAATGGCTGATTTACCAAGATTAAATGAGTTTAACTTTGTTGATGGTTTAGATGATGAATCTCAAGAAGATTTCAGTTTCTTTGACTCGCAAAGACCTGACCAATACGAATAGTGGTTTTTCCACTATTTTATATTACAATGTCAAAGCAATCTTTTATTGCGACATCTAACGATAATCAACGCAAATTATTGAAATTTCTATCTTCAATATACAAAAAAGTGCCCTTATCTAAATTACATAAAACACTGCGTAACGGCGACGTAAAAATAAACTCCAAACGCACAAAAGACTTTAATTACATAATTCAAGAAAATGACATTATTGAAGTTTATGGACTCAATGATAATGACTCGTTATTGACTAAATTCAACTCATCAATAACCTTAACAAGCGAGATTATATACGAAGATAACAATATTATTTTAATCAATAAAAAAGAAGGCGTTGAAGTTCACGGAAATTCAAATTCGCTTGACCAACAAGTTTATTCATATTTAAATTTTGAACAAAACACTTCGTTTAAACCTAGTCATGTTGGAAGGCTAGATAAAGTCACAAGCGGTCTGATAGTTTATGCAAAAAACTATGAGTCATTAGTTGAATTAAACAAAGCAAACAACGCCTTTGATAAAGATTATATTTTTGTCCCTGAGGCAAAAATTACTGATAATCTTTACTCACTATTTATCAGTAAAAACGAGTCACAAAAGCGCATGATTATAACCGATAATGAAACAAAAAACTCACAATTAGCAATAACAAACATTGAATGAATTAACGGGCAATACCACGCAAAAATAATAACTGGTAAAAAACATCAAATTAGAGCCACTTGCGCATATTTAAATGCCCCAATAGTTGGAGATACTAAATATGGTGCCAAAGCTTTTAGACGTGTGTTGTTGCATTCGTATTCATTGAAATTTAAAAATTTAGAAGGCAATCTATCTTATTTAAATGATAAAACCTTCTCGTGTAAACCAAAAAATTGAGTATAGGAGAAAAATGAAAGTCATAGATAAAGAAAAACTAATAAGTATCGTTAAAAATTTACTTTTAGAACCAAGCGATGAAGTCATAGAACAAATTCTTTCAGAATGAAATATATTAGAAAAACAAATATCTAATATGCAAAAAATAGATACAGAAGGTGTAAAACCTTTAACACATATCAACGAAAAACCTTTGCTTGATTTTTTCAGGGAAGACATTGAAAATAACAATTGAGCAATCACAAAAGAACAAGCCTTACAAAACGCTTCTGATGCCGATGAAGACTACATAATAACATCTAAGGTGGTGAAATAATGAAACTATTAAATTACGGAAATTTGGATAAAGCATTAGCTGAATTAAAAGCTGATAAAAATAACGCAGTAGCACACGTTTTTGAAGAAAATTTCAATAAAAATACTGAAGGTTTACTAAAAAATGCTGTTTTTACTATTAAGGATGTTTTTGCTACAGATAATGCCAAAACAACTGCATCAAGTAAATTATTGGCTAATTTCCAACCTGGTTATAATGCAACATCAGTTCAAAAACTAATTGATGCCGGAGCAATTCCGGTTGCTAAGGTATACAATGATGAATTGGCTTTAGGGGGAACTGGGACTTTTAGTGCTTTCGGTTTGATTGCTAACCCTAAAGATTCACAAAGATTAGCAGGGGGATCTTCTTCAGGTTCAGCCGCTACTTTGACTGAAAATATTTCGTTTGCACTCGGTTCAGACACCGGCGATAGTGTGCGTCTACCAGCTTCATATAACTCAATTGTTGGTTTTAAACCTAGCTATGGAGCAATCAGTAGATATGGTATGTTTGCATACGCATCTTCATTAGATACTGTTAGTTATTTTGCGCACAACACCAATGATATTGCTTTAATTTCACAAGTTTTATATGGCATTGATAACAAAGATTTTACAACTGTAGAAGTCAAAATTGACAATGTAGCGAAATTAAAACCAAGATCAATTGCTGTTTTAGATATTAATGAAAAATATCTTTCGCCTTTTACAAGCCAATCGTACAAAGCTCTTATTGAAAAACTAGAAAATACAGATATTTCAATTGAAAAAGTCAAAATTAATGAGGATTTATTAAGGGCTGTTAAACCTGTTTACGATATTATCTCTTACTCTGAAGCTTCTTCAAATTTGTCTAATTTAAACGGAATTGCATTCGGCGAAAGAAAACAAGGTGAAAGTTGAGAACAAATAATGACTAATACTCGTTCGCAAGGTTTTGGAACAATGGTTCAAAGAAGATTGACTTTAGGAAGCATTTTCTTGTTTTCAGAAAACCAAAAAGAATTATTTATAAAAGCTCAACAAGTTAGAAGATTAATCAAAGAGTATTGAGATGATTTACATTCAAAATATGATGTTGTTATTTACCCAGCAAGCGGTGATATAGCTCCTTTTATTGATTCAACAAAGAATAAGTCATATGACTTTATGGAATACATTTTAACAACTTCAAACTTAGCTGGTAACCCATCAATAACAATCCCTTGAATTAAAGAAAAAGAATTAGGTATTAATTTAGCAATAGATTCAGCAATTTACACTGACGAAAAATTACTTTCACACACTTTATGAATTGAGGAATTTTTAGGAGGCAAAAATGAATAGTTTTGAAGTAGTTATTGGGATAGAAATACACCTTGAATTAAACACTAAAACTAAAATGTTCTCACCGGCAAGAATAGATTTTAACGCCCAACCTAACACTACAATTAACCAGATTGATTTAGGTTACCCAGGAACCTTACCTTTATTGAATAAAGAAGCAGTAATCAGTGCTATAAAACTTGCAAAAGCCTTGAAAATGGACATTGATACTGAAATGCATTTTGACCGTAAAAACTATTTTTATACCGATTTACCAAAGGGCTATCAAATTACTCAATTTTTTAGACCAATTGGTTCAAACGGACATATTATTACAAATCGTGAAACAGGTTCAAAAGTTGAAATTGAAAGAATACATTTAGAAGAAGACACAGCAAGACAACACCACGGCGAAGTTACTAAATTAGATTACAACCGTGCGGGCGTACCTTTAATCGAAATAGTAACAACACCTTCAATCAGAAGTGCTGAGCAAGCAGTCGAATATGTAAGCAGTATTCGTCAAATCGCTTTATCTTTAGGTATTTCTGACGCCAAAATGGAAGAAGGATCATTAAGAGCTGACGTAAATATTTCATTAAGACCAAAAGGATTTGATGTTTTTGGTACTAAGGTTGAAATTAAAAACATCAATACCTTCCGTGGTATTGCTAAAGCAATTGAAAACGAAATTGAAATCCAAACTAAAAAATTAAGAATGGGTGAAAAAATATTGCAAGAAACAAAACGTTTTAACCCCGAAAATCAAACAAATGTCTCAATGCGTGTTAAAACCGGTCAAGTTGATTATAAATATTTTCCCGAACCAAATATTCCAATAATTAAAATAAGTGATGATTTTATTAATTCAATCAAAATTAATGAATTACCTTGAGAAAGAGAACAAAGATATAAAGATAGCGGAATTCAACAAATTTATATCAATTCATTAGTAAATGATATTGAGTTAGCCAACTTCTTTGACTCAATAAATGTTGATAATAAAGATAAATTATCTAAACTATTTTTCGCTGAAGTTGTCTCACTTGCAAATTCATTGCAAAAACACGTAGTCGAATTAAACATTAAACCAGTATATATTGAGCAAGCTATTGCTTTATTAGACAACGAAGTAATAAGTGGAAGGGCATTTAAAAAATTAATACCTTTATTGCAAAATTTCAATGAAAATATTGATGAATTGGTTCAAAAACATAAACTTGCTCAAATTTCAGATACATCAACAATCGCTAATTGAGTTAACGAAATAATCGTGCAAAACACAAAAGTTATTGACGAGTACCCTACCAGACCTGAAAGAGTTTTAAAAATGATTCAAGGTTCATTAATGAAAATTTCTGGTGGTCAAGTAAACCCTACAAAAGCGATTGAAATTATTGAAAAAATACTGAATGAAAAATTTAATAATTAAAGGATCGGTAAAAAATTAGTGTGTTAGCTGAAAACCTAACTAGTTAATTTTCGATTAATACCATTATACCTAATTTTTTTTAGAAATTTTTAAGATTTTTGCGTTTTAAAAACTGGTGCAAAAAAATAAAATTTTCTTTTGCACGCGCGCGTACGCCTTTTAAGGCAAGGCAACAAATGGTACAAAGCTTCTAACCGAAGCACCATTTTATACCTTGCTAT
>NZ_JAOAOI010000070.1:0-579 GCF_025209835.1 Mycoplasma sp. HS2188
CTGGGTTATTGTATAAATTAATTGCTTTATCTATGCCAATTTGATTTGTTAAAATTTCATCTTTAACTTGTCCTAATTTGGCAATAGCTGTACGAATTTGACTTTCGCTCGCTGACGCAAAATCATTCGCAAAGTCGACATTTTCTTTTTCAGTATTGATGTTTTGGTCAATATTGAAAATTAAATTTGAATAAGCTTTGCTATTGGTTGCTTTGCTTAATTCGTCTTTAACTTTGTTTAGCTCATCAACTTTTTTATTGAAATCATCAATTGCTTTATTTTTAGCTACATTTTCTTTAGCTAATTCTAATGCGGCTTTGGTGTTATTGTAAGCTTCGACTAATTTAGCAGGATCTAAATTTGCCTCTTTAATGGCAGCTGCTAAATCATCTTTGGCTTTTTGAACTTGTGCCTCATATTTTGCTTTAGCACCATCATAACCAACAAAATCGCTATCAGATAAAACAGTTGCTAATTCATTATTGTAATTTTCATTAGCTTGTTTAACTTTTTGTGCTTCAAGTTTTTGTTTGTCTAATTTGTTAATGATATTTGTGTAATTTTGTGGATTTAACACAT
>NZ_JAOAOI010000071.1:0-578 GCF_025209835.1 Mycoplasma sp. HS2188
TTTGAAGAATCTAAAGCATCTTGCAATTGATTTTGAATATCAGGGTATTTGCTTAAAGCGTCTTTTAATTGAGTTAATTTACCAACTTCTTTTTCGTATTTTGCTTTTTCTTTTTCAATTTTAGCGTTTTCAAAGTCTTTATTTGCTGTTTTTAATGCTTGCGTAGCTTTTTCGTAAGCTTTACGTTGCTTATCTAAATCATCGCCAGCTGCTGCAAGATCTCTTTCTAGTTCATCACCAATTGAGCTTATAGTATTTCTTAATGTTGCTTTAGCTTCTGCGTATGGTTCATCTTGAACATCTTGGGCCAAAGCGTCTAGTTTAGCTTTTTCAGCTTCATAGGCTTTTTTAGCCGCATCGCTTGTTGATTTTTGAGCTTTGTTTAATGCGTCTTGCAATAGTGGTAATTGATCATTAAAATTAGGAGCAATTTGTTTAGCTTTGTCTGCTTCAGGATATCAATTTGTAACACCTTGCGAATCTGGTGTTGCGTCTGTATCTCTACCAACGACTTTATCACTATTTTTTAAAGCATCTAACAACGCTTGTTTAGCATCAGGATAATCATCTAAAGTATT
>NZ_JAOAOI010000072.1:0-570 GCF_025209835.1 Mycoplasma sp. HS2188
GGTCAAATGAGAAGAATTAAATGATTAGGAATTTTTCTTATTGCTGTAGTTGTGTTATGAGCTCTTAGTCCGATAATTACTTCGATTATTAAGTCTGCGATCGGAGCATAAAAGTGTTGTTCGAAGGTGTAATAAATAAGATTAGTTATGGTGCTTTTATGATGGGTTATGGCCCGTTTGTAATTTTGCCATTGCTATTAATTAATGCTATTGTGATGCTGTTTGAGTTAGTTGCTGTTGGGCTACCACAATATTTATTATTTGGTTTGAGTTTATCTCAAAAATTTGAGTTCGCCGTGCTACCTGATATGTTTAAACGATTAGCCATTATATCGAGTTTAGTTTATGTTTTGTTATTCGCTTTTAGTGCTTTGAGAATGTGAGCGTATAAAGGGGATGATGGAGTAAATCCAGTGCGAGTTGCGTTAAAAAACTCGCTTGTTGGAACGGTGTGGTTAATTGGTCTGCCGGTGTGTGTTTATTTATTTAATTTGATTATTGGCTTGATGTTGAATTTAGTTTTAGGGTCTAATAGTTTAACTTTAGATAAAACACTTTTTAGAAGTATTT
>NZ_JAOAOI010000073.1:0-570 GCF_025209835.1 Mycoplasma sp. HS2188
AAATACTTCTAAAAAGTGTTTTATCTAAAGTTAAACTATTAGACCCTAAAACTAAATTCAACATCAAGCCAATAATCAAATTAAATAAATAAACACACACCGGCAGACCAATTAACCACACCGTTCCCACAAGCGAGTTTTTTAACGCAACTCGCACTGGATTTACTCCATCATCGCCTTTATACGCTCACATTCTCAAAGCACTAAAAGCAAATAACAAAACATAAACTAAACTCGATATAATAGCTAATCGTTTAAACATATCAGGTAGCACGGCGAACTCAAATTTTTGCGATAAACTCAAACCAAATAATAAATATTGTGGTAGCCCAACAGCAACTAACTCAAACAGCACCACAATAGCATTAATTAATAGCAATGGCAAAATTACAAACGGGCCATAACCAATCATAAAAGCACCATAACTAATCTTATTTATAACTCCTTCGAACAACACTTTTATGCTCCGATCGCAGACTTAATAATCGAAGTAATTATCGGACTAAGAGCTCATAACACAACTACAGCAATAAGAAAAATTCCTAATCATTTAATTCTTCTCATTTGACC
>NZ_JAOAOI010000074.1:0-566 GCF_025209835.1 Mycoplasma sp. HS2188
GCCATTTCTACCATTTAATGCCTCTAAAACCAATGATGACTTACGAGGTAAGTTTACATTCGAAACATTTATCTGTGGTTTAATTCTCTGTTTAATTACTGTATCTAAATTTTTAATTTCATAATCAATACCTAATTTTAAATGTGGTATTTTGATTGCTATTTGCTCTAAAATAAAGCTTTTAATTTCATCATAATCATCTAAACCAGACAAATTAATGTCATCCACAACCAGACCTTCAAAAATATTGTTTTCATTGCTATTTATTGACTCTACATCTGCAAAACCTTCAATTTGCAATATAAAAGTGTTATTAGGTTCAATTCTGTACCTATCTTTATATTCCTCTTTAACTTCAACATCAATATTTAAAATTTTAGTATCTACATTAAAGCTCAAAGAAATGTTTAATTTACTTATTTCCTCCATATCATTAGTGAAAATTCTATTTATATTTTGATTTAACTTTTTAGTATATTCACTAACTAAACTATCACGAGCTAAACTCAATAATAGTTCTTGATTTAGATTTAAATTAATTAAAGTTTTTGCACTAGAATTAACAT
>NZ_JAOAOI010000075.1:0-554 GCF_025209835.1 Mycoplasma sp. HS2188
AGTTTTAATTAGATAAAAGAGAGTCATGTATATGGACGTGTAGTTTAATGTAAAACACGACTTATGATACGTATTCTGGTTCGAGTCCAGATAGTCCGCTGAAAATTAAACATGATTCTGATTAAAACAAAATTAGATATTTTTAAAAAATGGAGAACTATCGATGTCGGTGGTGCTCTTTAGCATTGCGATGATGGGAAAAACGAAGATTTTGAGAGTGGGAAATTTTGGTTTGAACAAAATCTGGAACATAAATATATTAGTCATGTATATGTAATATATATGACGTGGGAGATTAATGAATAGACAAAGGATATATTCTAATATCGAGTTTGCTAAATATGGTTTGGAGAAAAAAATACAAAAAGGTCAAGACCAGGTTCATGATTGGGAATTTTATTCTTCAGGAAGACATTTGCGTTATATAGCTCGTGTTGATGCTGTTTATGTTCAAGATGATGATAAAACCAAGTTTGATTTAGAAAGTGAATTTAAAAAATCAGGTTTAGATTTTAAATCGTGGATGAATTTACAAACCAGAGTTAAAAAAGATA
>NZ_JAOAOI010000076.1:0-540 GCF_025209835.1 Mycoplasma sp. HS2188
TTAAAATGTGCTTTAAAAAAGCACAATACTAGACAATAAAATTCTACATTTAAATCACAAATGTATAAAACAAAAAAAGCCCGTTTTTATTTTTTAAAAAAGGCTTTTTTTGTTTCTTAACTCACAAATATACATAAACCAAATAAAATTATTTAACTTTTTTATTTAGATATCTAACCTTTATAAATCAGCCAACAATACCAATAATTAAAACAATTCCCACGCCTAATGGGACTAAAATCGTTAAAAGCAGATTTTGTTTAGATTTTGCTCTTTTAATTTCTTCTACATCTTTAACAGGCACAGGTTCAACAGGTTTTACCTTATCTAAATTATCAATGATATCTAAACTAGTAATATTTTTAATGTAAAAACTACCTTTATTTTTCGAGACATTTTCTACTGGATAAATTAATAATATATCTTCTAATTCTACATTTTTTTGGGAAGTGATATTTCTTACAAGTTTATCTATTTCTTCGAAATTAAATTGATAGTCTATTTTATATTCTAATTTATATTTCTGATATAGAAAATCAG
>NZ_JAOAOI010000077.1:0-535 GCF_025209835.1 Mycoplasma sp. HS2188
TATTTAAATTACCACCACTATCAGAGCTAATCATAAATTCTGTTTTATTTTGTAAAATTTCATTTTGAATTTTGTATCAACCAGTTTTTAATTCCTCATAATTATCGTGTGCTTTTTCATACTCACCGCTAATATCAATAACCAGTCTTTTTGCCTGGTCTTGTATATTTATATCAATTAAAGGGCCATCATATCAATTTCAATCATCATATTCCTTGTTTTCAAACGAGCGATAGCTAATATATTGATAATCATCGTTTTGTAATTTTATCTCAACGCTCTTACCTTTTATTAATCCTAATTTAGCATTTTCTCACTGTCTTTTAATTTCATTTTTAACATTTAAATCAAGAGAACTATTTCTCATTATCTTTTGATACATAGCTTCAAAATGATTAAAATCAATTCTTGTCGATATTTCATAACCTACATGTTTTTCTCAATTATTAATGTCTTCTAAATCTTTTAAATATTTATTAAACTCTTGATCAGATACTCTTTGACCATCCGATCTAAATTGTCAAGTTAAATTTTC
>NZ_JAOAOI010000078.1:0-530 GCF_025209835.1 Mycoplasma sp. HS2188
TTTTAGAATCGCCAGAAGGCTTAAAAAACGCTGAATTACATTAGGTGGTGAGTTTGAGTTAAATATTACAATGTATGAGTTTAGTGATAAAGGTGTGATGAAAAGAGAATTATATTATCACGATAAAGTTTTAAAAAACTTAGCCATTTGTAAATATGATTTTGAGTTAGTGAAAGCTTGCATATTAGCAGACCTTAATAATACAAAATTACCAACTGAAGTAGTGGCAAAACAACCATCAAAACAACATCTGTTTTATCTTAAAAAACGCTTTAAAATTGACGAACAAATTAGGGCAAAAAATAAACTAGAAATTAGTAAAAATGAAGCTATTTTAGCGGGTCAAAAAAATAGCAAAATTCATTTAGAAATTGATGATTTATTCATCAATTTTCAAGGTCTCAAATATGGCGAAAAATTAAGGTGTCGTGAAGCTATTATTCATAGTAATTTTATAGGTGGAAATAGGTCTAATAAAAGGAAGAAAAATAGGTCAGCTATTTGCTTATTTTTCTTAAAAAAACTTAGTG
>NZ_JAOAOI010000079.1:0-528 GCF_025209835.1 Mycoplasma sp. HS2188
CTGAAGAAGTGATACAACATTATCTATTTTTTCTATAAATTTACCTACTTTAGATTGTTCATTTTTTGAAGGTGCTAATAATTCTATATTCAAAACTTTATTTGGCTGGATATTGAATCTAGAAATACCTTGTGCAAGAATCATGATTTTCTGTCTAAAAAATTTTGATCTAAATAAATATGATAAAAAAATTAAATCATTTTCACCAATTCTATATTGTCTAAAACCAAAGCAAAAGCTATTTAAATACACGTTTTTATTGAAAAAAGTTGTAATTACTGATGATATGCCAACTTCTTCAGGTATCTCAGATGATAATGTAAACAAAACATCACCATACTCAACTTTGTTTTGCTTTTCATCAACATTAACAGTGGAGATAGGGTTAAAGTTAATCCGTGGATTTTTAAATACATCAATGTAAGAAATATAGTTTGAATTTCCTTTTATGAAGTCTTCTTTTCTTTTACTTTTTAAACCACCATATGTACTCCCCATATCACCTAACTTTTTTTGTTCTCAAGCGTT
>NZ_JAOAOI010000007.1:0-38806 GCF_025209835.1 Mycoplasma sp. HS2188
GGTTTTTACGCAATACCATAATTATTGTTGCAATACCAGTTCTAAAAAAGATTCCAGCTGGTAAACCAATAATGGTATCGATATAGCCGTTTTCGATTAGTTTTCTACGAATTTTACCTTCGTTACCACCTCTAAATAAAACTCCGTGTGGTAAAACAACTGTCATTATTCCTTCACGTTCTAAGTGATGTAAACTGTGTAGCACAAAAGCATAATCGGCTTTTGCCTTAGGCGCTAAACCATATTCAATAAATCTTGGATCACCTTCAGCTTCTTCAGGTTCTCAAGATATTGAGTAAGGAGGATTGGCTACAACTGCGTCAACTATTTTCAATTTGTAAGAAGATTCGTCATTGTTTTTAATAAAGAACGGTCAGTCTTTTTTTAATGTATTAGCATTTCGTACGTGTATATCAACAGGGTTGATTCCGTGCATAATTAAGTTCATTCTTGACATTGTGTAGGTTTCTGGGTTTAACTCTTGCGCATAATATGTTACTTTATGTTGAGTTTTTGAGTATTTAGCAAACATATCTCCCAGTCTAATCAACAATGAACCTGACCCTGATGTTGGGTCATAAATAGAAATATTTTGACGATGTTTTAAATGACGGGCTACAATTTCAGACATTAATTGTGATACTTCAGAAGGAGTAAAAAATTCCCCACCTTTTTTACCTGCTTCACCGGCAAATTGTTCAATCATGTATTGATAAATAAAGCCTAAAACGTCAAAATCTTGTCTATCAACAGGAATTTGTTTAATTAAATCCAAAATTAAAACTAAATAATTAGTGGCTTCACGAGGTGAGTCCCCTAGCTTATATAAATCTTTAGAATAGGCGTTAAACACACCTTCAAAAAGCGATCTGATTTCTCCTTTTTCTGATAAATTTTCGTTAAAAGAGTGAATTGCTTCAGTAATTGCTTCGGTATTAAATTTAATGTTATTGTTGGCTCAGTTTTCAAATAAGAATTTAGGTTTAATAAAATAACCTAATTCAATTTTTGAAGCTTCAATAATGTCTTCGTAACCTTCTTGGTATAAATCAAAGGTTTTATTTTTACCATCTTCGTCAAAATTAGATTCATCTAAGGCATTGATATCGTCTAAATTAACTTGTCTATCTTCAACATATTCTTTCAATTGGTTTGATAGAAAAATATATTGTTTTTGTGATAAAAACTTATAAAAAATTAAGCTTAGGAGAAAATTTTTGTGTTGCTCTTGAGTGATTTTTCCCCTCGCTGTATTTGCCGATGCTCAAATGATTCTGGCTAATTCTTCCTTGTTTATTTTATTGTTCATTTTAACTCCTTAAATGTATGTAATTAAATTTTATCAAAGACAAATTAATTTACTATTATTTGACAACATTTATATTAAAAATACAAACGTGTAATAAACTCAATTAAGTGCAAAATAAAATAATGCCGGAGCATTAATTTATTCAACAGCTATAACTTCTAAAAATGTGTCAATATCAAGAGTTGCTTTCCCTATTAAGAACCCATTGATTTCTTTAATTTTAGCAAGTTGTTTAATGTTTTTTGCGTTAACCGAACCACCATAAATTATGCGTGCTTGCGGAGATGTAATAGAACGGATATAGTCGGCCATTTCGTGTAAAAATTCAGGAGTGGCACTATGTCCTGTACCCATTGCTCAAATTGGTTCGTAAGAAATAATAACTTTACTAAAATCTAAATCTCTAGATGATTCCATTATTTTTTGTTTAACAACTTCTTTAGATTTTCCTTGCTGATATTCTTCTAATGATTCACCAAAACAAATTAAAGGCGTAATTCCGTATTCTAGTGCAGCTTTAGCTTTTAAGTTAACATCACTTGAAGTTTCGTAGTGGTATTTTCTTCTTTCTGAGTGTCCAACAATAACATATTTAATGTTAAACTCACTAAGCATTTCTGCCGAAACATCACCGGTGTAAGCTCCTGCATAAAACGCTGAAACATCCTGCCCAACTAACAATAATTGTTTTTCTTTATTGAAAGCAACATGTGAAGCAAGATTAATTGGCGGCATAGCGATACCAAATTCATTTGACGCAACTGCGTCACGATATTGTTTATCTAATCTTGTTCGCTTCTTAAACTTTTTATTAAATTCAATCAATCATTGAGCACTTTCATCGAATGTTTTATTCATTTTTCAATTTGCAATAATAATTTTATTCATTTTCCCCCTTTTATTAGTACATCTAATTATTTTATTAAATTATTGAACATTTCTTCACTTAAAATTTCTATATTAAGCTTAATTGCTTTATCTTTTTTGCTTCCGGCATCCTCTCCACATAGTAAATATGATGTTTTAGAAGACACTGACGAAGCCACATGACCACCATTTTTTTCAATTAAATCAACATAGTAATCTCTATTATTTGTCAATTTTCCAGTAATGACAAAGGTTTTATCAATCAATTTTGAGCCTTTTTCAATATTTTTATTACTGTAAGTGAATATAGAGTCTAAAAATAACATTAATTCTTTATTTCTTTCTTCATAGACATATTCCAATAATGACTCAGATATTTTAGGTCCTATATTTTCAATAAATTGAATATTTGCTAAATTTGTGTCATTAATAATTTGTGTAAAATTTCCATATTTTTGCGAAATTAACTTAGCAGCTCTGATTCCAATATGTTTGATTCCTAAGGCAAAAATAACTTTACTGAAATCGCTGAATTTACTTTTTTCAATATTATTCAGTAAATTTTGTATTTTTAACTCACCATAACGGGGTAACTTTTGCATTGCCACTTGGTGCTTTTGTAATGAGTAAATGTCTTGTATATTTTGTAAAAAACCATTTTTGTATAAATCTTTAACAGTCGTTAAACCAAGCCCAACTATGTTCAGTGATTGACGTGATGCAAAATGATAAATACTATTAACTACTTTTTCTTCGCATTTTTCATTGACGCAAAACTGGTCAACATTGCCTTCGATTTCAACTAAAGCCTGTTTGCATGAAGGACAAAAATTGGCCTTAGCAAACACACCTTGAACATTTTTCTTGAATAGAGCTATTACTTTAGGAATAATTTCTCCGGCTTTGATAATAGTTACTTCATCACCAATATTAACATTCATTTCTTTAATAAAATTATAGTTATGCATCGTGGCTTTTCTTACAGTTGTTTGGTTTAAATTAACAGGTTCAATATGAGCAACATAAGTTATTTTTCCAGTACGCCCAACAGTTGTTGAAATATTCAAAATTTTGCTACTTACACTTTCAACTTCGTATTTGAAGGCAATTGAATGTTTAGGGAATTTAGCAGTTGCACCTAATTTATCTCAAAAGGTTAAATTATTTAATTTAATTACTAACCCGTCAGCATCATAATCTAATTTGTTTTTTATCTCAGCAAAAGATTCAATTTCATCTTCTAACTCCTCAACATCAACTAATTTTGATTTAGGATTTACTGGTATATTCAAAGAAGCGAAAAATTTTAAAGCTTGTTGTTGGCTAAAAATATTGTGTTTTTGGGGTTCTACTAACTCATATATATAGCACTCTAAACCTCTTTGTTTAACGATTTCGGCATTAAGTTGACGCAAAGTACCGCTGGCAGCGTTACGTGGGTTAGCAAATGTTTTTTCGCCACTTGCAAGCATTTTATTGTTCAAGTCAGCAAAACTTGACTTGGTCATGAACACTTCGCCCCGAACTTCAAGATTGTCTGTATAATCAATAATTTTAGGTATTGAGTCAATTTGCATTATATTTTCAGTAACTTCTTCGCCTTCAATACCATTACCACGAGTCAGTGCCTGAATTAAATAACCATTTTTATAATGAAGCGCTATTGATAAACCATCAATTTTAGGTTCAACACTAAAATTGATTTCTTCGTCAGGTACCATTTTTTTCAAGTTGTCGATATATTTGATTATTTCATCGAAATTGTAAGCCTTCGAAAGTGAAAGCATTGGTTTTTGGTGGGTAACTTTATTGAATTTTGAATTAAAAATATTGTCACCTTGACCCACTTTATTCGTTGGTGAGTGCGGATGAATAAATTCAGGATATTGTTTCTCTAAGTCTTCAAGTTCTTTAAGTTT
The DNA here is from genome assembly GCF_025209835.1 of Mycoplasma sp. HS2188. Lineage (NCBI taxonomy): Bacteria > Bacillati > Mycoplasmatota > Mollicutes > Mycoplasmatales > Mycoplasmataceae > Mycoplasma > Mycoplasma sp. HS2188. The sequence continues at coordinate 4,096 of NZ_JAOAOI010000007.1, forward strand.
TTTGTCATATTCTAAATCAGAAACACTTGGGTTATTTTCAATAAAATACTCAAAATTTCACTTATTTATCAACTCAGTTAATTGCTTTATTTTTTGCTTCATATCTTCTCCGTTTTTCAATTAATACATACATTATAATAAATAAAAAAACTCTAATGAGTTTTAATAAATTAAATATGGAAATTAGTTATTGCGTATCAGTGTGGTAGGGTAAAAACATTGTGTTTAATTAGGGCACTTAAAACTATCAATCCTACAACAATACTGAAAACAATAAGATCTCTTCAGGTTGGGATTAATAAACGATAACGAGTTCTTTTGGCGTATGGGTCATAGCCTCTAGTTTCCATAGCATTTGATAAATCTTCCGCTTTTGTGAAAGATGTCGAGAATAGCGGAATTATTAAAGTGGTAAAGGCTTTTGCTTTATCTTTGATTTTGCCATTAACAAAGTCTACTCCACGACTAGCCTGTGCTTTCATTATTCTTTTAGCTTCAATCAATAAAGTTGGTATAAAACGCAGTGCAACCGAAATCATCATTGCTATTATATGCGTTGGAATAAACAATAATTTTAGCGGTAATAATAAGTCTTCAAGGGCTTTGGTTAATAAAATAGGTTTAGTTGTTGACACGAATAAAGTTGTCACCATTATCATGATGTAAATTCTAAATACTAACGATAAAGTTTGAGCAATCACAGCATAACTTAGTGCATATGATTTTGATTTAGTAATATAGAAAAATACATGCATTGCATTGCGTTGAGCAATTTCTGCCTCTGTGTTACCATTTGGCACTTTTAAAGTGTAAATGTTAATAAAGAAAACAATAATCCCAACAATTATAGGCATTTTCAGTAGCGAAAACACACTTTTAAAACTTTTAGTACCTAATAAAAAGGCAATTAATAAAGGTAAGAATAGAAAACCTAATGTTAAAAAATGTGATGCAACAAAAGTTAGAACAATATAAACAATATTGATAATTAATTTAACTCTGGGGTCTAGACGATGCACGAATGTATTGTCATAAACATAAGTACCAATAACAGAATTCATTATTTACCTCTCTTCTGTTCTAATTTTTTGTTCAAAATGTTTGCCAATTCATCAATATTTTTTATATCATTAGGAACTCTCAAACCTCTTTTTTGCAATTTAGTAATAAATTCCAAAATTTTAGGTGGCTGCATGAAATTTTTGTTTAGAAAATCAGTATCTCTTAGAACATCACAAGTCGGACCATCATTGATAACTCTTCCGGCTTTCATCAATAAAACACGATTTGTAACCTGTAAAACATTGTCTAAATCGTGAGTTACAATAACAATAGTTTTGCCTAATGCGTTTAATTTGGTAAAAATTTCCAAAATTTCTTGCACACCAACAGGATCTAAACCTGCTGTAGGTTCATCGGCAACAATAATGTCAGGCTCAATTGCTAAAATTCCCGCTAAAGCTACACGACGTTTTTGACCACCAGATAAACTGAATGGCGATTTAGATAAGAAGCTATCGTCAAGGCCACAAAGATTTAAATATTTGCGAGCTCGTATTTTTGCTTCTTGTTTGTCAACGCCAAACGAAAGTGGACCAAACATAATATCTTTTTCGATTGTTTCTTCAAATAATTGATATTCGGCAAATTGAAAAGCAATCGCAACTTTTTTTCTAATTTCCTTCGCTCTTTTAACTTTTTTCAGTCTTTTTTGTTTAAAAATTTGAGTTTTTATACCTTTTTTGAATGATAAAATTTCTACTCAAGATGCTTTTAGTTCTATTTCATCGTTAAATTTTTCCACAGCATTAGTACTTTTGTTTTTTCTAGTGTTTTTAAAATTTCAACGAATACTTCCTTTTGTTGGCAGTAACAAAGCATTTAAATGTTCTACCAATGTACTTTTACCTGAACCAGTTTGACCAATCACCCCAATAAATTCACCTTGCTTAATATTCAAACTTACATCTTTCAGAGAAGTAAACTCCATTCTGGTACCACGGCTATATGTATGAGATAATCTATTAATTTTTATTTCCATATTTGCTCCAACAAATCATTTTCATCATAAGTTTCTTCAATGCCTTTAAGTTTTTGACTTAATTTGTATATAAAAGGTGAATCAATTTTAGCTATTTCAATGATTTCTTTATTTTTCAATATATCTTTCGGCGAGCCTTGCGCAATGATTTTACCGCCAGCAAAAACAATGCAATAATCAGCTAAAATCGCTTCATCCATATCGTGGGTGATTGAAATCAATGTTTTTTGGCGTTTTGATTGAATTTCACGAATCAAATTAAGCACTTGACTTTTGCCTAATGGGTCCAACATTGATGTTACCTCATCAAAAATAATAACCTCTGGATCTAATGCTAAAACAGAGGCAATAGCAACTCTTTGTTTTTGACCACCAGAAAGTAGGTGTGGTTCTCTAGTTAAAAAATCTTGCATGCCAACTTTTTGAGCTAATTCATTGATAATTGGTTTCATTTCTTCTCGAGATAATCTTTTATTTTCTAAACCGAAAGCAATATCATCTTCAACAGAGGCCCCGACAAATTGATTATCAGGGTTTTGGAAAATTATTCCAATTTGCTTTCTGATTTTGCGCAAAGTATCAGCCGAAATTACGGTTCCGTTAATTTCGATTGAACCACTTTTTGGTTTATACAATGCGACCAATAATTTAGAAAAAGTTGATTTTCCAGACCCGTTGTGACCTAAGATTGCAACATATTTACCGTCTGGTATTTCAAAACTAATTCCATCAATAGCATTTCTATCTGCATCAGGATATCTAAATACTAAATCTTTTACTTTAATCATAATTTAAAATTATACACATAATCGGAATTTTCCATATAAGATTAATCAATACGCAATTTTATGTTGTTCAAAAACTAAAATATAATATTATTGTGTTTTATAAAAGAGGATTATATGCAACAAGACAATAAATTAATAGCTAATATGCGTGGATTGATTTTAGATGCCGTGACAAATGCTAAGAGTGGACATAGCGGTATGGCAATTGGTTCAGCAGAAATAATTCAAACTTTATTTAGCAAATATTTAAATTTCACTAATTTAGAACCTAAATGATTTAACCGTGACCGCTTTGTTTTATCGGCCGGACATTCGGTTTTATCAATCTATTCAATATTGCATTTTATGGGTGTTATTGACTTAGAAGATATTAAGAAATTTCGCACAGAAGCTTCAATTACACCAGGTCATCCAGAACACGAAAAATTACAATATCTAGATGCTTCTACCGGTCCATTAGGACAAGGTGTTGCCATGGGTGTGGGGATGGCAATAGCACAAAAATATTTAGCGAATAAATTCAATAAAAATGAGTTTAAAATGATTGATCATAAGGTTTATGTATTGACTGGCGATGGTTGTTTGCAAGAAGGGGTCGCATTAGAAGCTTTACAGCTTGCGGGTACAATGCAATTAGATAATTTTATCTTACTACACGATGCAAACAATGTTCAATTAGATACACACACAAAAATGGTTAATAACATTGATTTTGAAATGTACTTTAAATCAATGAATTTCAATGTTTTTTCTATTGATTCCTCAGTGGAAAATATTGAAAATGTTTTAGAAAAGGTTAAAAACATTTCGGGTCCAACATACATAAAAATTAATACTGAAATAGCCAAATTTACACCAGCCCAAAACAATGTTAAAGGACACGCCTCAATTTTCACTGATGAACAAAACAAAGAAATAAAATTGAAAATGAGCCTAACAAAAACCGATAAATTTGTCTATAAGAATGATTCATATAACTATGCACAAAGTTTTTGAGATCAAAAAAATCAAAAATATAATCACTGAAGCGAGTTGTTTAAAAAATACGAGCAATATTATCCAAACGAAGCAAATGAATTGAAAAAATTAATAAAAAATGATTTTAAATATGATCTAAAAGATATCGCTTTCACCAACAACAATCTTTCAACTAGAGATTACACGCTACAAATATTGAATCATATAGAAAATAAATACTGGAGTGTGATTGGTGGTTCGGCTGATGTTTCGTCTTCAACAAAGGTTAAATTCAGTAAAAACATTGACCAAAACGGCCAAAATATACTTTATGGTGTCAGAGAACACGCGATGACGGCAATCAATAATGGTATTAATTTATCTGCAAATTTAAAGACTTTGTCTTCAACATTTTTAGCATTTAGCGACTATGCAAAAGGTGCTTTAAGACTGGGCGCATATTCAAAAATACCTGCCATAAATATTTACTCACATGACTCGTATTTAATAGGTACCGACGGCCCTACGCACCAACCGTTTGAACAATTAGCAATGCTGAGAGCAATGCAAAATATGCTAGTTATTAGACCATGTGATCAATTTGAATTGCTATCAGCATTTGAGTATGCGTTGAACCAAAAGATGCAACAAATTTCAATAATAACCACTAGACAAAACATTAAAAGTTATGATATTTCATTTTTCAACCATAACTTAAAATCAATAAGAATGGTAAAAACATTTGTTAAAGAAAACAATAAAAAATGAATTAATATTCTTGCTAGTGGATCAGAAGTAATGTTAGCTGAAAAGGCAGCACAAAAACTCGTAAATGAATACGCAATAAATGTTAATTTATACTCAGTGCCTGTTTTGCAGTGGTTAGTAAACGATGAAAAGACAATAAAAAACTTTTTAATTGGTAAATACCCAATTCTAGCAATCGAAGCCAGCAGTGATTCTATGTGGTATCGATTAGGTAAATACAATAAATTTGATGCCATTTTGGCAACAAACTTTGGCGAATCGGCAAAAGGCGAAATAGTTTATGCTAAAAATGGTTTTAATATTGAAAACATAATTGAAAAAAGTTGTGAATTAGTTAAATAATTAATTAGATTCTAAATTATAATATGAAATCTATAACACATTTATTTATACTTCCGAATAAGCTCAATAAAAATTGGTGTATAATTAAAAATATTTATTGATCGTTCAATAAAATAAAACCTTAGAAAGGACTATATGAAGCAGTTTTTCAACAATCTAGGCTATAACATGTCTAAAATGTGATACAAAATTACGCACTGATGAAAAGATTTTTGAGAACATAGATCAGTAACAAAAAAAATACTATTTACACTCTCTTTCTTAGCAATCTATGTCATAATGACCACAATTGGTGCACCTTTTGTTCGCATCAATAAATCTGACTTAATTAATCAAGATACTTTTTTCAACACATTAAATCTTATCGGTGGAGGTGGATTACGTAACTTCTCGTTAGTCGCCTTAGGAATTAGTCCTTTTATTAACGCTTCGTTGATTATGTCGCTTTTACAAACTCGGTTATTCCCGGCGATTCATAAGTTAGGACAAAGTGGACCACAAGGGAGACGAAAATTAAATGTTATAACTAGAATTTTGACTCTCTTTATTGCGTTTCCACAAGCAATATTACTCTCTCAATCATTAGGTAGAGGCGAGAATCCATTTATAGAAATTTTACCAGTCTTTGGTCCAGCATCATTGACTGCCACAACTTACTTTATTGTTCCTATGATTCTAATAGGAGGATCGTTATTCTCACTATTTATTGCCGAACAAATTACAGACAAAGGAATTGGTAACGGGACATCATTGATTATTTTTACAGGTATGGCGTTTGCTTTACCGAATCAATTTAGACAAGCTACTGCATTTTTTGTCGGTAATTCTTCATCATCATCTCTATTTATCGGATCATTAAAATTTGTCGGTTACATTTTTGTTTTTGCTATCACTATTTTTGTTGTTGGTCTTATTTACAATTCTGAACGTCACATACCAATTCAACAAACAGGGGCAGGAAGATCTAGAAACGTCAAAGAGATGGGTAAATTACCAATCAAACTAAACCCAGGTGGAATAATGCCAATTATTTTCTCAACAATGGTTATTTCATTCCCGTTAATGATTGCAAGAATTTTACCTTCGGGTAACGCAGCAAAAGCGTGAATTAACGAATATATGCAATTTACATCACCACTAGGATTATCATTGTTAGTTGTAATTACGTTTTTCTTCAGTTATTTAATGGGTATTCAACAATCAAAAATCGATAAAATTAGTGAAGATTTTGCTAAAAATTCAACTTTCATCCCCGGTATTCAACCCGGAGAGCAAACAGAAGATTATTTATTCGGCATTGTTTTAAGACTTTCAACATTCAGTGCTTTTTACTTAATTATTCTGGCTTCATTCCAATACTTACAAATTATTGTTTTAAAATGACCTGCAGCCATAGCTTTCGGTGGAACCAGTGTTATGATTTTAGTTTCGGTGGCAATCGAAACAATAGGCCAATTTAAAGCGAGATTAAAAACAACTCACTTTGCTAAACAAAAACAATTATCTCGTCAAGTTAGCGATCGGATCACATACGAAAATGTGTACACTGAACATGGTCCAGACACTAAACAAAAAGATAAAAACAATAAAAAAACAAATGGAGAAGGATTACTATGATAGAGAAAAATGCAAAACTAAATATGGTGTTTATGGGGCCTCCAGGGGTTGGAAAAGGTACTGTTGCATCTGTTATTTCGAGCACTAATGAATTTGTTCATTTATCAACCGGAAGTATTTTTAGAGAAGAAATTGCTAAAGCTACTCCTTTAGGTCTTAAAGTTTCTGAAATCGTGAAATCAGGTAAATACGTTACTGACGATATCACTAACGAAATAGTTAAAAATAAATTAACTGAATTAATGTCGCAAAATAAAAAAGTTATTTTAGACGGCTATCCTCGTACAATTAACCAAGCACAGTTTCTTGATAACATCGAAGGTTTCGAATACGTTGTTGTTTCACTTTTCGCCCAAGATGATTTAATTTTAAAAAGATTATCAGGCAGAAGATTTTGTCCACAATGTAAAAGTAGCTACCATGTTCTATACATGCCATCAAAATTAGGTGATAAATGTGAAAAAGATGGTGTTGAATTAGCAACTAGACCAGACGACACAATCGAAGCAATTAAAGTACGTCAAAAAATATACCACGATGAAACCAAACCATTACTTGACTTTTACGAACAAAATAACAGAGTTATTTCAGTTGATGCAAACGGCAATGCCGATGATATAGCAAAAGATGTCTTAGCTAAAGTAAAAAACAATTAGATTTCAAATTCATGTTAAAAATAGCATTGCTAAAATGCTATTTTTATTATTTCATTGATTGAGCCTAATTACACAACAAAACACAAACTGAGTAAATTATGTATAAAATGGCTTGAATGCTAAATAAAAAAACAAGGCACAATTGCCTTATTTAAAAATTGATTCTCTAAAGTTTTTAGTTAGCGCATTATATGCTTGAATAATCGTTCTTTTCAATTCATATGATTGAAAACTGTTGCGGTTATTTAGTGCTAATTTACTTATATCTTTATCGATTGCGATATTAAATAAATTCTTAATATCTTCACTACTTGTGATAGTGTAATTTTGATTATTATAACGAATCGTTACTGGTCTAATTGTGTCTTTTTTATCTAAACGTCTTTTGAACATAGCTTTTTTGAATTCGTTGTAGTTTTTGTATTCACCATTGAAAATTTTACTTAAAACGAAATCTTCACTTAACAACTCGTTTGGCGATAATTGTGACGCTAATGCGTCGGTAGCATAATTAACAAACCCATTATCTCAGCCAAATTCTGCCAATAATTCAAAAACATTTCTTCTAAAAATTAAGCCTCCAGTTGCACCTGTATCATTTGAGTATGCGGCAAAAATAGGTCTGAATAGACTTATATTATAGTAATTATCGTTATTATTACGCAAGTAATCACTAGTTCCAGGTTTCAGGCCATATGTTTCTAATTTAGAAATAATATTATTATCAATTAAATCATTAACATCGGTTAAATTCATCGCTTTGATACTGTTAGCATCTAGTTGAACAACTCTATCACTTCCGTGTGTGTAACCTTGATTTATGTCTTCGGGACCATACAATTCGTGATGGTTTTTCATTGTTGAATCATCTTTGTGTAAAGTTAATTGATTAAAGAATAATGCTTGTTTTTCGACTGGTTTTGACAAAATAACTTCAGCTTCTAGCGCATCTAATAAGTAGGTTACATCAAATAAACCTTTTAAGTATTCTTGGAAATCTTGTTTTGAATTAAATCTATCAATACTATTATTCGAGGTAACAGGACCTTTTAAATCAAGTACAAAATTAAAACCATAATTAGGCGAGCTATTGCTTGTTATTGATTCAAATAAACCTAGCGCAAACGCCTCAGGACCAATTCCTTTACGGTATTCGTGACCTTGCAATCATGTTTTGTGATCATAGGCGTGGGTTAATTCGTGAGTTAAAGTTGCCATTCCTTCAATATCCAATACGTCAGCACTATCAAATCTAATTACTTTAGTATTTTGATTTGCATACGCTGAGTCTTTAAGTGGTGATTGAGGGTGTCATTTATTGATTGGGCCAAAGAAATCATTTACTGGGGTGTAACGTGTGTCGAAGCGTTCAGCTCAACGCCGTTTTTGACCACCAAAACGTGGTTCTGGCGTTCCATCAACACTTGAAACAATTAAATAACCATCAAAAATTTCGGCTGTTGAATTAACAAGGTGTTGTTTTCCTTCTGGGTTGGCAATTTTGTACATTAACTCCATAAATTTTCTATATTTGATTGATTTATCAATAATTAATTGATTTACTTCGGCTTTTTTGTTTTCGTATTCAGCTTTATTATTTATCAATAATTGTTCATCAATACTACGTCCGTAGCCACCAAAGAATAGTGTACCTAGAGTTGAAATAATATAGACATTATTTTCACTTAAATTAAGCAATGGTAGAATGTAACTATTTGCTGTCGCTTTATTTTTAATCCGGTTATAAACGCTTACATCAACATCAGGATAAGAAAGCATTTTTTCTTCATGAACAAAAGCTTTTGTCGATGATTTGAATCATTCGTCCATATTCGTGCTGTTCATGAACAATTTAACGTTATATTCTAGAAATTCGAATAAGTTTTTATTAGTTAATTTACTAAAGTATTTATTGAAGGTTTTAAAGTTATTGCTAATTAGTAATTCTTCAAAATTCAATGAACCAATTTCAATTAAGAAATCAATATTTTTAATTGAATTATTATAGAAATTAGGGTTAAATAACATTATTTTTCTAATATTAAACTCACCGAAGTTAATATTGAATAAACGATTAATATAGGCTAAACCAAGCATAATTTTTACTTTATTATCAAGAATTTTTTTCTTGATAACTTTTGCTATTTGTTCATTATTGTAATCGCTATTTTGGTAGTTAGCAAGTAGTGATTTGACAACATCACTTAATTGTGATTTAATTTCAGCAAATGATGAGTCTAAGTACAACGCTTTCATTGTTTCTTCAGTAGAAGTATTGAATTTTTCTTTGTTTTTATTGTTATATTCATCTAATTTCACTTGTTGGATAAAATCGTTTGCATGAATATCAAGACCACTTAGGCCGGCAACAATATCGTTAACTAATTGATCGTTTAAATTCAAGTGTTGATTTGGTGAATAAATTAAATCAGCGCCTAGGCGATATTCGTAATAATCGCTTTGTTCAAACCTTGTTGGTGTTGCTAGATTGTAAGTTGTTGAGGTTCCATCATCAAATTTAACAAAAAGACGATTAATGCTATCTTTATCATATAAATTAGAAACAAATTGATCGCCGTGCATTGGCATTAGTGAGTATATTTTTTTACTGAATAAAAGATCAGAAGTGCTTACTAAATTACCGTATTTGACAATAGTATTTCTGTCAAAATTAGACATTAATTTTGCAATATTCTCGTACGCTACTTGACGAGATGAATCATAGTCAGGTAGCATTGAATAATCTACGGTATCAAAATCATCATTAGCAAGGGGCTCTAAATCTATACCCCACGATCTTAATAATCTTTTTGCGTTTTCAAGTGTAATTGTAGTATCTGAATTTTGCTCAGAAATTATTTTATTGTCTGAAGTTTCTGAACGCGAAATTTGAGCAAATAAATCAATATTTTGATTTTTGGCGTCAACAATATTTGAACTTGCTTCAGCATTGTTGATAATACCGATAATTTGAGCTAGTTTAGTGTTTTGGAATTGAGTATTATTATTGACGTTTATTCGACCTGAAATATAATTTCTTTCTATCTTTTTATCTAAAGCATTAGGGCTAGTTGCTTTAGCAGCTAAAAGAGCAAAATATTGACCATTTTTATCATCAGAAGTTATGTTTAAATCTACTTTTAAAACACTATTTGTAACTGATGAATCAATTAACACTGAACTTAGTCCACCAACTGAAGATGAATCTATAGAATTTTGTACAAATGTAACATTACCCTCAATAAATAATTTAGTAATATCACTGTTTTGAATTGTTTTAGCTAAAATACCACCGTCTCTATTTAAAACAACATTTGAATTCAATATTTTGAAATTTGATATTGATGAATTTGTTACTTTGTTGAATAGTGGTTTATTCAAGTTATTGATTGAGTAATTTTTGTCATCAACGCTTCTTAGAGTACCGCTAAAATCAATATCGATATATTGCTCTGCTTCAATTGGATTGGCAAACAGATCAGAACCAATTAGGAATGTACCGCTAGGGTTTTGTTTAATAGCAGCAATTAATGTATTAAAATCAGTATAAACGTTTGCTTGTTCACTGATTTCATCAACGAAGAACGAATATGTTTCCGCCACATCATTTTGACTATTGAACGACACTAAATTATCTTGATTTAAAGTGATTTTGTATTTATCGCCAACTTTTTCAATAGATTTTACTGGAATTAAATTTTCAAAATTGTCGTCAACAATTTTGACCAAAAAATTATTAGGATCAATGTTATTTGCACTTAAGGAAGCGACTTTTTTAGTAGTTCCATCTGGATTAACTAAAAGCAATTCACGTGCAGTTATGTTTTTAAACTCAACTGATTTAATTGAATATACACCACTCAAATTATCCATTTTTTGTGAAAGATCTTCTCTGGCATCATCAATTTGTTGTTGTGTAGATTCATTACTATTTCAAATATTTTTCGCTTGTTCTAAAGCAGCAATAAATTCACTTTTGTATGTTTGATTTTCTTCATTTCGGTATGTAACCGAATCACGTTTTTGTTCAGCTAAGCGAATTGTTTTTTCTAATTCTTTTTTATCGGCTGGAATGATCACTTTTTCTTTAAAACTAACTTGCAGAGAAAAATAACTTAGTTGCGTGTTGATTTTAATTGAGGCAAAATTGCCATCCATAACTATATCATCAGGATCAATAGGTGAATTATTAGCGCTAATTTGACTAACCTCTTGACCTTCAGGAATATTTATTTTAAACAAAAGATAATTGTCTTTTTGCGTTTGTCTAAACGAATCTGTACCATTAGGAGAAACAATTTTTCTATCACCCATAACATAAATAGTATTTGTCTGTTGTAAATGCTCGAATTCGACACTAAAAGTCGAGTTTTGAGTTATTGGGTATTTAAATACTCCTTTAGAAGTGTCAACATCAATAACGTTGCCATTTAATTTAACATTTGTCACTCTCTTATTTGTAGGCACGTCAATAAAAATTAATGCCTGATCACCTTCAGTAAAATGATTTTTGTCAACAGAATCACTAATGTATAAATTATCACCTAAATCGATTGAATAAGTGCTTTTTGCTTTAACTAAATCTTTAAATTCAACAGAAATTTCAGTATTATTACGCATTAAAAATGAGTAAACATTGTTTTTTACAAAACGTTTTCTATTTGAACCATTCACAATCAATGCTTTTATCTCTTTGCCTTCAGGCACATTGATATTAACACTAACATTTTGACCAAAACTTATTTTATTTGTGTCCGCAATATCATTCACACTTAAATTAGCACCCAGTGTTAAAGAATATTTATTTTCTTCATAGACAGCAATCAATTCGTGTGCTTGTTTAGTTGCGTTAAATGTAAAGGTATTGTTAACTACATTATCAATGTTTTCGACTCCATCTAACATTAAAGAAGTCAAGGTAGAATTTTTAGGTAATACCAATTTTGTCACAACTTCTTTACCAACGTGGGTAGTAATGTTATCTCTTTCAAATCCAACTAATTTTATATATGATTCAATTTCCTTTTCTTCTTGCTCGTTGTTATTGCTATCTAGTTGTTCGCCAGTATTATTCGAATCAGAACTAGTATTTGACTCATTGTTGTCTTTAATTGTTTCTTTTTCTTCATGTTCATTTTTTTCGCTATCTATTTGCTCGCCAGTATTAGCTGAATCAGGAGTAGTATTTGACACATTATTGTCTTCAACTGTTTCTTTTTCACTTGTATTTTGTTTTTGCGAATTAGATAAAATTAAGTTAATTTCCGTGTTTGCCTCAATCACAACACTGAAGCGATTATTTTTGATTAAATCTTTGCTTTCAAGCGAATTAATCAATAGTGATTCAATAGATAAGTTTTCATCATTTGAAATTGAAAATTCCAATTTTTGACCATATTTAACTGATCCTAGATCAATATTATCGTTCAATAAAATTAAGTTATTTGTTGTGCTTACATTAAAGGTCAAATCAGTATATACTGCTTTTATTTCTTTGATATTTTCCTGAGTAAATGTGTATGTGTTATTGACAATTTCTGACTTTTTATCAATTCCATCAACCAATAAACTTTCAATTTTTTTACCAGAAGGAACAACTAACTTTAAGGTTAGTTCTTGACCATTTGTTGTGTTAAATGAACCGGTTTTTCCACTTTTAGCATCAACTAAACCTTCAATTTTTAGAACAATAGTTTTATCTTTATTATCACGAGATTTCAATCCTAAGCCTAGTCCTAAACCTAGCCCGATTGCAGTTACTGCTAAGCCACCGCTTACAACACCTGCAATTATTATTTTTTTACGCTTGTTTTTCATTTCACCTCCACTATTACTTTATAAAATGATATGTTATTTACCGCGATAAATAATCAAAATTTAAGATATTTTTCGAACTGAAATAAAAATAGCAAAAAATAATGATAAATTTATAAATTTTTGGTAAAATATAAAACGTTATATTGAATATAACAATATTGCAGGAGGCAAGGTGATACATATAAAAAATCAAAAACAAATTGAGGATATTATCAAATCTTGTCAAATCTTGGCCGAGGTTAAGCAAGTTGTTTATGACCACATAAGACCAGGAGTCTCATTAAAAGAACTGGATACAATTGCTTTTAATGAAACAGTTAAGAGAGGTGCTAAACCTGCATTTTTAGGTTTATACGGTTTTCCCGCTACCGCTTGCATCTCTGTAAACGAAGAATTGATCCATGGGATTCCGAGTGACTACGTATTGAAAAACGGAGATATAGTTTCTTTCGATATGGGTTGCAACTACAACGGAATGAATAGTGATAGCGCCTTCACAAAAGGTGTTGGCGATATCTCGCCTGTAAATAAAAAATTGATTAGAGTGGCTAAAGAGGCTTTTGAGGCTGGTGTAGCAGCTATTAAACCAGGAGCTAGAGTCGGCGACATTAGTTATGCTGTTGGCCAAGTAATCAAGAAAAACAAATTTTATACCCCTTCGGAGTATTGCGGTCATGGCATCGGTTTCGATGTTCATGAAGATCCCGATGTTTACAATGATGGTAAACGAGGACAAGGTCCGTTATTAGTTGATGGCATGGTAATTTGCATTGAACCAATGGTTATGCAAAAAAATGCCCAAATTAAAGTAAAGAGAGATCAGTGAACTGTTGTTAGCGCTAGCGGTTTAACCAATGCTCATTACGAACATACTGTACTAATAAAGGACGGCAAGGGTGTAATATTAACGAAAGGAATTTAAATGGCAAAAGATGCTATTAAATTTAAGGCCGTAGTCAAGCAAGCTTTTTCAACTGATGAATATGAAGTGGAACTTGAAAACGGTTTAGTAATTAAAGCTCACATATCAGGTAAAATGCGTGTAAATCACATCAGAATATTACCTGGAGATTCAGTAGACGTAGAAATAAGTCCTTACAATTTACAATTAGGACGTATTATCTACCGTCATAAATAAGGAGAAGATATGAAAGTAAGAGCTAGTGTAAAAAAAATGTGTAAAGATTGTCGTGTTATTAAACGTAGAGGAATTATCAGAATTATCTGTGTACAACCTAAACACAAACAAAGACAAGGATAGGAAGATTAATGGCTAGAATTTTAAATATAGAGATTCCAAACAATAAACGTGTTGTTGTTTCATTAACATACATTTACGGAATCGGTTTAACAAGATCAAAAGAAATACTTGCAAAAGCAAATATCGACGAAAACATTAGAGTTAAAGATTTATCTGAAGAACAATTATCAGCAATTCGTGAAGTAGCAAGAGAATACCAAACAGAAGGTGATTTACACCGTGAAGTTTCATTAAACATCAAACGTTTAATGGAAATCAAATGCTACCGTGGTATGAGACACCGTAAAGGTTTACCTGTAAGAGGGCAATCAACTAAAAGTAATGCTCGTACACGTAAAGGTCCAAGAAAAACAGTTGCAGGGAAGAAAAAATAGGAGTTAATAATGGCTATATCAAAAAAACAAACTAAAAAATCTAAAAAAAGATTAGTTGTTAGTGGTGTTGCACACATTCACTCAACAAACCAAAATACAATTGTTACTTTCGCTGACGAACAAGGTAATGTAGTTGCTTGATCATCATCAGGTGCTATCGGTTACAAAGGTTCTAAGAAAAAAACCCCTTATGCTGCTGGTTTAGCTGCTCAAGCTGCTACCGAATTAGCTAAAGAACGTGGTATGAAAACAGTTAGAGTTGAACTAAAAGGTTTAGGAGCTGGTAAAGATGCTGCTCGTAAACAAATCGAAGTATCAGGAATTACCGTTACAGAAATCAAGGATGTTACACCAGTACCTCACAACGGTACAAGACCTCCAAAACGTATTCTTAAACGTGAAAAAATGAGATAGAAACAAATAAAATAGAAGGAGAAAATATGGAAAAAATGGCAAAACTTGACTACATTCAAGTCGAAAATTTAAATTCAAACGCCAAAGAAGCTAATACAACAACTTTTGCCTTACAACCTCTAGAAAGAGGTTTTGGACAAACAGTAGGTGTTGCGTTAAGAAGAGTGTTATTGTCAAACATTACCTCTTTAGCTTTATGTGCTGTTAAAATCGAAGATGTTGAACATGAATTTGAAGTGATGAATGGTGTAGTTGAAGATGTTACTACATTATTAATGAATTTACGTAAAGTTAAATTCCAATACAAACCTGAGTTAGTTAATGATGATGAAATCATTAAGGTTGTCTTAAAAGCTGACCAACCTGGTCCTGTGACTTCGAGAAACCTTGAAGTAGTAAACTCAAATATCGAAATTACAAGCAAATCAGTTCACTTAGCAACAATCAGTGCTAAAGGAAGTTTACACTTAGAAATGTTCCTTCGTGCTGGACGTGGTTATTTACCAAGCGATAAAAACAAAAAATTTATTTCAACTTCAAACTTTTTAAGTCAAATTCAATCAAATATCAAAAAAGGAATTTTGATTGCAACTGACTCTAACTTCAGCCCAATTGAAAATGTAAACTACAAAGTGAGTGAATTAAACTCTGCTTCAAACGAAATTGAAGAAAGACTAGAATTTAATATCACTACTGACGGAACAGTTGGTGCTAAAGAAGCAATCAAACAAGCATGTGAAATTTTAGTAGCTCACTTTAAAATAGTGGGTAATGTTGATGACATGGTTGTAGATTCAATTTTCAAAAAAGAAGAAGTTCAAAAAGAAGTTGAAAAAGAAGAAAATGATTTAGATATTTCACAATTGAATCTTTCAGTGCGTTCATTAAATGCTTTAAGAAAAATTGGTAAAACATCATTATCGCAAATTGCTGCTATGACATATGAAGAATTAGAAAACACTAAAAACTTAGGTAAAAAATCTCTAGATGAAATTGTTTCTAAATTAAAAGAATTCGATTATGAATTAACTAAAGGAGAAGAATAATGGCTAATCCAAAACAAATTTACAGTCGTGATACTAAATGAAGAAAAGGTGTAATGCGTACCTTAGTAAGTGAATTATTTGCTCACGGTCGTATTACTACAACTCTAACTCGTGCTAAAGAATTGCGTCGTCACGCAGAAAAACTTATCACAAAAGCAAAAAATCCTACTCTAGCAAACAGTCGTGCTGCTGCAGCTTTCTTACGTCCAACTCTTGTTGAAGGTTCAGATAACGTTTTAAAACACTTATTCTCAACAATCGCACCTAAATACGCTGAAAGAAATGGTGGATACACTCGTATTTACAAACTTGTTTCACGTCAAGGTGACTCGGCACCAATGGCTATTATCGAATTAGTTTAATTCGTACATATCTAAACTTTAATTACTAATTTTAAATAGCCTGCGGGCTATTTTTTCTTATCATTTTGACAACTAAAATACAAAATATTAGATAAATTTGACTTCAAAACGTTAGGGGGGATATTTATCTATTGCATCACATTATTAAAAAAAGTGCTTACAGGCACGTTTTTGCTAATTGACAATGGTGTCAAATTATTTACTCTAAGTTTAGAAAAATAGCGAATAGAAAAAATAACATTTTATGAATGCTATTTTTTCATAATTTTATATCTGATTAACTATCTAAATTTCAAAAATTAAATGATTAATATCGCTGCCAAATATTTTTGTTTGACCATCAATTTTGACGCCTTTATAACGAATATCCAATCTTATTTTACCGTTTTCAATCTGCGTAACATCATATGTTAGCTGTGCATTAACTCGGTTACTCGACCCGTATGTATATTTGGATTCATTCATTAATCTCATGTTTCGACCAGGATTATTGTGTTGCTCTTTCAAGATAACAAAACGTTTTTATCAGTGATATTTCTTCAATCTAGTGGTGTGTTTTTAATTTTATAAATAATTGCACACTTCTCAAAATCGTAATATATGTCCAAATTATTTGCTAAAAATTCTCTTCGCAATTCATCGAGGTCAGAGATAGGGTTTATCATAAATTTATCAAGCATACCTTTTGCTCAACTATTTACATCCTTAACTTCTTCTGATATTTCATTATTGTCTGGTTTATTGTTAATTTGCTCAATATTATTAATAATTATCTTTGTTTCTGTGGAATTATTTGACAATGGAATTTCGCCAAAATCAACATATTTGGCAACCTTATATTTTAAAGTTAATTCAATATCAACTTTATTTTTCTCATTCGCCACATATTTTTTCAAAATTTTAACTTTATAATCAAGTTTTAAATTCGTTTTTTGGACTCCATCTTTATTAACTCAAAAAGGATCGGATGCACTAACAATTTGATAACCTTTCAGTAATTCTGGGTCTTTTAAAGTTAAGACGACATCTTTATCTTTATCATAATGTTTTCAGTCAGGGTGTTTACCTGTTTGAGTTCCTAAAACCACAAAGTCGCTATACGAACATCATAGGTCAATATCATTATTCAACAAAAGAGCCCCAAATCTATTCTTTTGTGTATCATTCATTTGAAAAGCATCTTTTAATGACTCTACAATGAGATCGATTTTTTTAAGGTTTTTCGTATCATTATCAAACTCTACTACATACGAAAACTCATCATCATTTTTAGTCTCATTTTTAGAATTTTTATTAACGCACGAAATTGTGCAAGCAGGAACAAAACCGATAGATAATAAAACACTTGAATTTAAAATTTTTCTATATTTTAACCACATATAATCCCCCGAAAATTAATTTGTGCTTATTGATGAATTATATAAAATTTCCATAAAAAATATGTTTTTTCAGTACTAACACATAAAAAAGTAAACCTTTTTAATAGGGGAAAATATAATATTTTAAAACGGAGAAATGAAGATGAAAACAAAAAATAAATTTATATTAAGTATAGGGTTGTCTTCTATGACATTGTTCCCTATTATTGCAGTTAGTTGTAATGACAAAAAAGAAAAAAATACTATCAATAAACAAAATATTGACAAATATTTTAAATATAAGTTGCAAGATGGAGTGTATTACATTATTGATACAAAAACTGACAATAAATTAGACAAAATAAGATGAGAATTATCAGAACCAATTTCTTTTAAAAACATTGAAAATAGAGAAAATTTTAGCAAAATTAAAGAAATTGAATTGAAAGAAACAAATATTATTCCAGAGTTTGCGTTTAGCACTCTTGATTCGATAGAGAATGTTAATGCTCCTAAAATTGGTATAGTGGGAAAAAACGCCTTTGAAAATACATCAAAATTAGTAAGTTTAAATGCTCCTAAATTAAAAGCAATTATGGAATATGCGTTTAGAAATTCATCAATTAAGCAAATAGAATCACCAAATTTATTGGAAATTAAGGATGGAGCTTTTGCTAACTCAAAAATATCTAAAATTAACACGAACAATCTACAAAAAATCGGAACTCAAAGTTTTGCCAACGCAAAAGGGTTAAGCGAAATAACAGCACCAGAGCTAAAACAAATTGGAGCAAGTGCATTTGAAAATGCGTCAAACTTAACAAGTGTTGTGACGCCCAAAGTCAATTCAATTGGTTTTTATGCTTTTAAAAACACTAAAATAACAGAGTTTAACACCGGAATGGTTGATGTGGTGAATAGTGAAATGTTTGATGGGACATCACTTAAAAAAATTAATATGCCTGAAGTTATCGAAATTAGAGATAATGCCTTTAAAGATATGCAATCATTAAAAAATGTTGAAACACCAAAAATTAAATCAGTCGGCGTGGACGCATTTTCAGGTACACAATTTATCGAAGACATTAGAAACGATCAAGGAATTAGTGTATACAACGGTATATTGTTAGATGGGAAAAAAGCAAGTGGAAATTTAGTTGTCCCTAACGTAATAACAATTGCTCCTGAAGCCTTTAAAAACACAGATGCGATAACAAATATATCATTACCAGATGCCTTGACCATTGGTAATAGTGCATTCCAAAATGCTACAAATTTAGTGACCATAAATATGCCTAAAATAAAAATTTTAGGTGAGTCGGCATTTGATAATACTGGAATAACTGAAGTAAATACAGGAGCAGTTGAAGAAATATCTGTCAACTCATTCAAAGGAATGAATAGTTTAATCAACATTATTGTTCCAAGTGCTACTGAAGTGGAAAGCAGTTCGTTTGAAAAACTTCCGAATTTAGAATCTATAGAATTAGATAATGTGCTAGCTATTAAAGATCATGCTTTTAACAAAGTTAAAAAATTGAAAAATGTAAGAATTCCTAAAGCGAAAACAATTAGCGAATTTGCCTTTGCCGATGCAATCAATTTAGAAACGATTGAAATGCCTAATGTTGAATCAATAGGAGAAAAGGCTTTTTATAGAAACCAAAAACTAACGGCCGTTAGTTCAGAAAAACTAGTTAATTTAGGGGACTCGGCTTTTGAATTTAATACAAGCCTAAAAACAGCTAACTTCCCAAACTTAACTAGCGTTAACTCATCAGTGTTTAAAAACTGTTCATCATTGACAGAAGTTAATATGCCATTATTAACAAGCATTGAAAACGAGGCTTTTAAAAACTGTACATTATTGCCACAATTATCAGCTGCAAACCTAAAAAGTGTTGGAGAAAGTGCGTTTGAAGATACTTCGAGCTTGAATCAATTTGATGCACCAGCATTGACCACAGTGGGTAACAATGCGTTTAAAAATTCAGCTTTTATTCAATCGTTAATCGCTAAGTCACCTTATAAAATTGCTGAGTTAAACGGAATAATTTTAGATGTTAGTCAAGCATCAGGTGAAATAACATTAACATCATTGACTGAAATTCGAGACAATTTATTCGCCAAAAATAAAACATAACTTCGGTGACATTGCCGAATGTTACGCAAATTGGAAACTCTGCATTCAACGGATGTGATAACTTAGAGCGAATCTCTGCTCCAAAATTAATCGAAGTCGGCGACTTTTCATTCGGTAAAACAGCAAATCTTTCAGTGTTTGATGCACCAAAATTAGTTGAAGTTGGTAAAAATGCTTTCGCAGAGAGCAAATTAATAGAAAACGATGAAAGCGGAATAGCTCTAATTAATGGAATTTTAGTATATTATGATGCCTATGGCGAAACAACAAGCATCAACGATGCGAAGATAATTGCCAATGGCTTATTTGAAGGGGATGAAGCCATAGACGAATTTTCATTTACAAACGTTGAAACAATTGGTGCTAATGCTTTTCTTGACTCATCACTAACTAGAATAGAGATACCACATGTTAAACACATTAAAGCGAATGCGTTTAAAAATACTCATATTAAATTCGAAACATCAGTCTTTCCGCAACAATTCACTAAGTCAGATTTTGAAAAAATATTGAACGGCGAAGAATGAAACGAGTCATAGTTATTGCATCAACTAATAGACTTTTCTATCACTCAAATTAAAACACTATTACAAAATGTGATGTTAGCAACCACGCATTGCTAAAAATTGTTATACAAAAATAGTTTTACATTTTTATTAAACCAGGACAAAAGTTAGGACTAAACACTTTTTGTCCTGGTTTATTTGTTATCGAAAAATTCATTTTTTGATGTCTTTAAGTACACATTTTTTATTCCTAGATGACAATTTGAAAACTAAAAAAATAAATAATATATACTTTATATACTATGTCTAAAAATAAAAGAATATTAACAATAGAAAATTTATTTCAGCCGCTAAAAAATAACAGTCAATACATGTTTATTCCTAATTTAACTTTATTCAAAAATACATCAAATGTCTTTTTAATTATTGACCAAAATACAGAATTGCTAGGCGAAAGCTTTAGGGAAATTGTGAGTGGTGAAAATAATATTAAAACACTGTTTCAGGACAATGAACAAAACGATACTATTTATTTGACAAACAATAAATTGATAAATAAAAAAATATCATTTTACAATCTTAAAACTTTACAAGTTAGCGAAGATGATATCCCCATTGTTTATGAGTATCAACGAATCAAAGAAAACTATGAATATATTCCTGAAACAATTGAAAGATTATCTAAATTACTAACAACTCATGAATATCAATTAAAGCAGGAAATATTAAATATTTTTAAATCAAAAATCGATTCTATATACTCGATTATTTCAGATTTAAAAAGAGAAGCGAAAATGGTGAACAATGTTCTATCTCAAAATTCTTTAAAACAAAACATAAATGAAATAAACAATGCAATGGCTGCATATGTTCAAAATCAAACATATTATAATGGGCTAATTATTGGTATATTTTTAGATTTATTCCGTTCAATATTCGAAGCCGGCGAATATATGTCATCTGAATACAAGAATAGTGATGACTTCAATTTAAAAATTGAATCCGAAAAAGCACAAAGACGTTTAAAAGTCTTATTAAAAATGCAAAAAACAAATAAGGAAACAATTAAAAGAGAATTATATTTACGTGACATAAAATCTCAACTAAATAGTGTCATTCAACTAAAATCATTCAAAAAATCAAATTCAATAAAAACAATGAAATCACTGATTAAATGATATGAAAAATCAATCAATATTGACCGCAATAAAGTAAATTACTTTGATGACAATTCAGTGCAATATCGCTATTTATGAAAGCAAATTATTTTAAAAAAATACTTAATTCAACTTTTGAAAAAAAATAAAAAGAATTTGAAATACTTAAATCACGAAAACATCAAAGAACTGAAATATAATCTAACTTCACGTGTTTCTTTATTCATTTCTAATAATCTTTCGAGTAGAAATATTGATAATAAATTCAATATAAACACGATTAAAAAAATCGTTAAAAATGAGTTTTGAATTGACTTTGGTCCATACGTAGAAACTAGCTATTCTAACTTAGAGTTATATCAAGATGAAATTACATTTTTACGTCGTAAATTAAAAGCTGTTAGTCAAAAAAAATTAAATGTTTTTGGTGTCGAAGACTACAAGGATAAAATCAATATCGTTAAAAACAATATAGACATTCTTAAAGCGGAAGTTGATTGAAAAAAATATCTAATGCAATCAGAATTTAATCAACTTGTCTACAAAAATAATTATATTAATAAAAAAATCAAATACATTGTTGCTGGGTATAAATCGATAATTGATTATAGTGCCAAAATTAATCAAAAAATCAATAGACTAAATAGAAAAATATCAAAAGAACAAGATGATAAATTGAATATCAAGACACATTTTAGCAATGCTAAAAAATCATTTTCATCATTAAATTCAATATCATTTCTATTCAATTATCTTGAATTAATGCGCCAGTTTGTTTTCTCAAAATTTAATTTCAATAAAAAGAATTTGATTAAAATTGATTTATTTTTAAAACTATTTGGGATATTGAATTCTGTATCATTTGCCAATGGTTCACTGACAAAAACAATTGATAATATCCCTAGCATTTCTCGTTTAAAAATCGGTTTGTTGTCTCGAATGATGAACGAATCACAGATTCTATTTATTATTGATGACGAAAACCTTAAAGACCAAAATTTAAAAAATGAGTTTTTGAGAATTGTCAATGAATTTGCTCAAAAAAACGGATTAACATACGTATTTATTACTAATGATAGAGATTTAGCTGAATTTCAAAATTTCGATAACTTATATGTTTTCTATGACAACAAATTAATAGAGTTCGGTCGTCGTGAAAATCTATTCAATGAACCATTGCACTTTGTATTCAAGGATTGAGTAGAAAATAAAAACATTCATTGTGATCTTGAATTCAATTCAAATAACTACATTTTTAATGAGTGTTTTAAATATGATAAAAATCACTACTTAATTGCGCGAAATGAGATTATTAGACAATTAAATATAGATAATTTATATAGCAATTTAAACAATATTGAGCATAACACAAATGAAACCTCGATTGATGAACTAAAATCATATTCGAATACACAAGAAACAGTGATTGTGGACTTGAATTCTATTAATGATGTGGAATCATCGCAAGTTATGACAAAAGAATTCAATTTATTGAATGAAACTTACGAAAATCAATTATCAAACACTGTAATTATTGACGATAATATAGACGCATTTTAAAATCATCTAATATTTTGTCAATAAAACTCAGTCAATAGCGTGTTAAATTATTGATTGAAATTGCTATCATACACATAGCCATCAATAAGTGTTTCAATAATGATTGAACCAACAGTTAGATGAATATTTAGTCAAAAACAATAATTTGAACAAAGCGAAAAAATTGCAATATTTTGATCAATATCAAAAAACTCGAATTGTGAAAATTCGAGTTTTTTAGTTAGTTGAAAATTGTTTTATTGGCCTATCAAACTATTGATATCGTCAATAATTGATACAGGAATATCTTTAATTGCAATGTAGTTAAAGATATTCAATTTAGGGTTGTATAAAGCTAAGTATTTGACTTTTTGAAATTGCTCTTCATTATATGAGTTAAGGCCCATCAAGTAATAAATTAAAACCTGCAATGTATGTTTCGGGGTGAATCCAGTTTTTTTGGTTTTAATATCAATCAAATATTCACCAACAATTGCGTCGCCATCACCAGCAGTAATAATGTCGTTTTCAGCACCTTTAATATCAAAGCCAAGGTGCAATTGTTTAGTGCTTGAAATATCTAATAAGTACTTATAAGTTTTAACAATATTTTGTGACATTAATTTAATTTGTTCTTGCTGTTCGTGGCTGATTTGATCTTTGATTGCTTGAAAATAATCTTGTTTTTGCTTTTTCGTCAAGTCATCATACTTTTCATTGCTAGGAAGTAGTGGTTTTACATAAAAATTGTGAAAACGAGCACGATATACAGAGTCAAATTGAGCTAAAAAATAAATTAAAGCAATATTATTATCAATATTTTCTTGATCTCATCAAGAATAGCCAATATCATCACGCAAGGTTGAATTTCATAATTTATGGTGAAGTTTAAAGCCTTTTAAAGAAACATTTAAAGGGTAGTGAAATTCGCTTTGTTCAAAGGGTTGCAGTGCATAATGATTAAAAGTTTCTTTTGACCATCATTGTGCAAGTTGTTGTTCATTATCACTTTGGTTATGTTCATAATTTTTTGTTGGAACAAAATAAAAGCTTGCTAGATATTCCACAACTAAACCAGTAGTTGCGTAATGTAGACCTGAAAGAATTTCTTCATTAGCCGGTTGTGTATTAGGAATTGATAAACTTTGTCAATCTTTGGGTGGTAAAAAGCCGCCACGTGGTTGTTTGTATTTTTCAACAAAATTAGTAACAGTTGCCATTTTTTCTCCTTTTTATCAATAGCAGTTTATAAACTATGTAAATATTAGTTTTGAACCTTATTCAGATTTGGCAAAATCAAAATTTTCTATATTAATAATTTTACTTGAATATTTGTAGAAAAATTATGAACTATTACAAAACAATCAGTGTATTTATGTTGATGTGAAGAAAATCAAGACAATATATCAATTGAAAATTTTTACATAAATTTACAAAATGTAATTGAACTATTGCTAACAATATCCTGAGTGTAATTGCATACTAAATTCAGTGATTTTTATTGAAAACTCTCTATCTATTACTCACATTTTTACAAAAAAATAGAAATTAAAATTCGTTATATATTGAGCCCAAGCGTCCATCGAAAAAATCCATATTTTGGTATAATATGTAATACATATATAAATTTAATAGTAGGCGGTATTTATGGAATTAGATAAATTATACGAACCAAACAAATTTGAATCTGAAATTTCTAAAAAATGAAAAGCAAAGAAATTTTTCAGTCGTCATGATGAAACAAAAAAACCTTTTACAATTCTTTTACCACCGCCCAATGTCACAGGTAAATTGCATTTAGGGCACGCATTGAACACATCAATTCAAGATGCAATTATTAGATACAAAAAGTTAAAAGGTTTTGATGTTTTTTATATTGCTGGAATGGACCACGCTGGTATTGCAACTCAAAGTAAAGTTGAAGGCAACATATATAAATTAACCGGTAAAACTAGACACGATTTTACTCGAGATGAATTTGTCGAAAAAATTTGAGAATGAAAACACGAGTATTCTGAATCAATTAGAAAACAATGAGAAGTATTAGGTTTAGGTCTAGATTACGAACGTGAAAGATTCACTTTAGATGAAAAATCAAATAAAGCAGTAAATCATGCATTTATTGAATTTTATAAACAAGGATTAATTTATCGTGGAACTAAAGCGATAAATTGAGATCCAAAATTAAAAACTGCTTTATCAAATATTGAAGTTATTTCTAAAGCCACTGAACAAAATATGTTGTATATTAAATATCCAATCGCCAATAGTGACCAATATTTAATTGTTGCAACAGTGCGTCCAGAAACAATGCTATCTGATGTGGCTGTCATTTATAATCCCAAAGACGCTCGTTATAACAAAATGAAAAACATTTCAATCGTGCACCCTCTAACTAAACAAATAATTCCGTTTATTCCTGATGAATATGCTGAAATTGATTTTGGTAGCGGACTAATGAAATTATCAGCTCACGCCGAGGTTGACATTGACATTATCAAAAAACACAATCTAGAAGTAATTGAAACCATCGATCAAAACGGTTTTATTAATGCTCCAGATTCACAATTTCATAAAATGGAACGTTTTGAAGCAAGAAAAGCTATCGAAAAATACTTAATTGATAATGATTTAATTGTAAAAATTGAAAAAACAAGTTCCAATGTTGGTTATTCAGAAAGAAGTGGTGAACCTGTTGAGATTTTAGTTATGCCGCAATGGTTTGTTAAAATGGAAAAATTAAATCAAATGATTTTAACCCATTTAAAATCATCACAATCAATTAAATTTTTCCCAAAAAGATTTAAAGACACATTGAAAAAATGAATGGAAAACGCTTACGATTGAACAATATCAAGACAATTATGATGAGGTCATCGTATTCCGGCATGATACAAAAACAACGAAATCAAAGTCCAAGTGGAATCTCCGGGCGAAGGTTGAATTCAAGACAGTGACGTCCTAGACACTTGATTTTCTTCAGGTTTAGCACCATTTTCATTTTTGGGATGGCCTTTTGACGAATCAGAAAAAATCTTGCAACGTTATTTCCCTACTTCACTGCTAGTTACTGGTTACGATATCATTTTCTTTTGAGTAGCAAGAATGTACTTTTTCTCATTAGCATTCAAAAATGATAAGCCATTTGACCAACTATTGTTAACTGGTTTAGTAAGAGATGAATTGGGGAGAAAATTCTCTAAATCTTTAGGTAATGGAATAGACCCTATTGAAGTTATCAATCAATACGGAGCTGATGCTTTAAGATGATTTTTAACCACCAACACAACTCCTGGCCTAGATATGAGATACTCAGACGACAAAATGAGAGCTGCGTGGGGACTATGTAACAAAATTTGAAATATTGCCCGTTATATTCAAAACTTACCTGATGATTCAGCTAAATCAAAAACTGCTGCTGATATATGAATAAATAATCGTATGATTGAAATGAATAAAAAAATTGATAATGCCTTCAAAAAATACGAATTAACTGTAGTTGGTTATGAATTAAATAAATTTATATACAATGAATTTTCTTCATGGTATGTTGAATTGCTAAAAATAATGCCAAATAAAAATGCAGCATTAAGCAACTTCAAAAAACTGTTGGTTATCATACACCCTCTACTTCCTTTTATTAGCGATTATCTATACAAAACAATGTATGACGAAGAAATCTTAGAAGCAAAACCGTTAATGATGAAAACAGTTAATAGCCAAAGCGTTGCTGATGTTGAAAACATCATTAAAACAGTTAATATTTTAAGAAAATATCGAGAAGATAAACAAATAAGCAAAAAAGAAACGTTATTTTACGACATTAATATTTCTAAAAATGATTTTATTATTGAATCAATTTCTAAACTTGCTAATGCTAAAATCAAAACAAATAACGATACAGTTTTTGCTGATGGCGATTTAATCGTTAATATCGAACAAAGTCAAGAACAAAAAGACGAATATATCAGAGTATTGAAAACAAAAATCGCAGAATTAGAAGGTGAAGTTAAACGTGCACAAAACATGTTGAATAATCCAAACTTTGTAGCAAAAGCTCCTAGTGACAAAATACAACAAGAACAAAGTAAATTAGAAAAATATTCAAAAGAGTTAGAACAATATAAGGAGGAATTGAAATGAAAATCTTAGACGGAAAAAAAGTAGCCTTAGAATTATCTGCTCAATTAAAAACAGAATTTGAACAAATTTCAATTGAATTAGGCCGTAAGCCAATTCTAGGTATTGTTCGCATCGGAGAAGATCCATCAGGCGCGACTGATGTTTATGTTCAAAAGAAAATTGAAAAAGGCAATGAACTAGGCGTTGATGTTAAAGTTTTTAAATTTGCAGGCGAAAAATCAAGATTTAAATTCATTTTAAAACAACTAGATAAAATAAATGATGAAACTGACGGAATTATTATTCAGTTACCGATTGGTGGTGAATTATCAATTTACAAACAACCAATTTTAGACTCAATTCGTTATGACAAAGATGTTGATGGTTTAAGTTCAAGAAATTCATTCAATTTTTACAATAAAACTGATGAATTTAAATTTACGCCAGCTACAGCACAGGCGATAATGACACTAGTTAATTATTATAATATTGAAGTCAAAGACAAAAGAGTTGCGGTAATTGGACGGGGCATTTTAGTTGGTAAACCTACTGCCTCATTATTTAAGGAAATGGGGGCACAGGTCTCTACTCACAATCGTGAATCAGGGATAAAAGGTGTCGAAAATGCTGATATTTTAATTGTTGCAGCAGGTAATCCTGATTTGATTAACAAAAAAAATATTAAAGAAGGAGCAATTGTTTTTGATGTGGGGGCAACCTTGATGGAAAAAGACGGTCGCAAATTTATCTGCGGTGATGTAAATACTACGGATTTAGAAGGTCATATTTCAGCAATGGCCCCAGCCCGTGGCGGTGTAGGTCCTTTAACCGTTGTTTCACTATTCCAAAATTTATTAAGCGCCTTAAAAAACAACAACAAAATTTAGGCACGCAAGTGCTTTTTTGTTAAAAATAAAAAATTAGAAACATTTACATAAATTTAAAATATATGTGTGTGTTGTTGTAAAATATTAACTAAATTATTTAAGGAGAAAAATATGAAATTTACAGATTTGATTCAAAGCAACATTGCTCAAATCAAAGACAAAAAACGAATTGTTATTGTCGATGGTGACGACCAAAGAGCAATCGAAGCTGCTAAAATCTTAGAAAAATATGAGAATTTAGAAGTTATTCTACTTTTAGAAAAAGAACAAAATATACAAACTAAGGCACAATTGTTAAACATGAATGCCAACGAAGCTAAAATTAACGAATTTAGCCAAATGCTATTCGAACAACGTGAAGCTGCCGCTAAAGCCAAAGGCAGAGAAAATAAAGACACACTAGAATTAGTGCAAAAAGCAATGAAACAAAGACCATTCTACGCAATGATGATGTTACAAACAGGCGAAGTTGATGGTGTTGTTGGTGGCTTAATTTACTCAACAGCTGATATGTTAAAAGCTGCTTTTAAAGTTATCGGACCTTCAAAAGGCATCAAAACAATCAGCTCAGTAATGATTATGCACAAAGACGAAAACACACTATTTTTCAGTGACATTTCAGTCAACCCAAAACCAGATCAAAAAGCTTTAACTGATATTGGTTTAAACGCAGCAAATTTTGTAAAAGGATTTGGTATTGATCCTAAAGTTGCCTTTTTAAGTTTTTCAACAAATTTCAGTGCCAAAACACCAGAAACTGAAATGGTACACAACGCAACTATCGATTTTAACGAAAACTACAACGGAGTTAAGGCTATTGGTGAAGTACAACTTGATGCAGCCTTAGACTTAAGTGTAAGAAAAGCAAAATACCCAATCGATTCATTCGATGAACCTGCCAACACCCTAATTTTCCCTAATTTAGAAGCAGGTAATATTGGCTACAAATTAACTCAACGCTTAGCTGGATATGGCGCAATTGGTCCAATCATTGTTGGTACTAAGAAACCAGTTAACGATTTATCTAGAGGGGCCAAAGTTAATGATGTAGTTAATACTGTTTTAATTACTATGATACAAAGTCAAGGAGCAAAAAATGAATAGTAAAATTTTAGTTATCAACGCAGGATCAAGTTCAATTAAACTGCAATTATTTGAGAAAAAATCAATGAGTGTTATTGCCAGCGGTTTAGCGGAAAGAATCACTCTTGAAGATGGAATTATCACCATTAAAGCTAATGGACAAAAATATGTTAAAAATGTAACAATGCCAGACCACGAAGTTGCAGCACAAAATATTTTGTCATTGCTTTCTGAATCAAAAATTATTGAAGATGTTAAAGAAATTGAAATTATTGGCTTTAGAGTAGTGCACGGTGGCACATATTTCACTAAATCAACAGCAATTGACGATGGAGTAATTGCAGCTATCGAAAAATGTTCAGATTACGCACCATTACATAACCCAGGAGCATTACAAGCAATTCACGCATTTAGAAAAGTAATGCCACACGCTAAACTATCAGCTGAATTTGATACAGCATTCCATACAACTATTCCTGATGTTAACGCAATTTACCCAATACCATACGAATGAAGTGAAAAATTCGGTATTCGTCGTTTCGGTTTCCACGGTATTTCACACCAATTTATCACCGAAACAATGCAAAAAATTTTAGGTAAAAGCTCAATTAATATTGTCAACGCACACATCGGAAACGGTGCAAGTATTTGTGCAATTAAAGACTCAAAATCTTTTGATACCACTATGGGTCTAACACCATTAGCTGGTGTTATGATGGGAACTAGATCTGGTGATATAGATCCAGCTCTAATTGAATTTCTAAGCGAACACTTAAACAAAGATGCTAAAGAAATTACACAAGCTTTAAACAAAAAATCAGGATTATTAGGTGTTTCAGGTGTTTCTTCAGACATGCGTGACATTGAACAAGCAGTGAGTGAAGGAAACAAAAGAGCTATTTTTGCTGAAGAACTTTATGTACAAAAAATTGTAGATTACATTGCAAATTATGCTAACAAAATTGAAAGTGTAGACGCTATCGTATTTACTGCTGGTGTTGGTGAAAACTCAGCTACATTGCGTCAAGCAGTTGTTGACAAATTGCATTTTGCAAATATCAAATTAGATCAACAAGCAAACACCGGAAAAATCGGTGAATACGCCTTGATTTCAACTCCTGACAGTGCAGTAAAAGTATATGTTGTTAGAACTAACGAAGAACTTTTAATCGCACAAAATGCTCTAAAAATCTTTAACTAATGAAAAAAGCAATTTATGCTGGTTCATTCAACCCTTTACACGACGGGCATAAAGCAGTTATTCAAAAAGCTTTAAAATTAGTAGATAAATTAGTGGTAGTTGTTTCGAACAACCCTGACAAAAACAATTTAGAAGGAATAGAGCAACGCTATTTAGAAATAAAACAATATTACGCAAATGACGACCGAATTGAAGTGATTGTTAATAAAAATGAATTAATTGGTAATATAGCAGCTAAAATGGGTATTAACTTTTTAATTCGCTCGGCACGAAATAATTTAGACTACCAAATTGAACTTGATATTGCAGCTGGCAATAACCAAGTAAATAAAGACCTTGAAACTATTTTAATTATTCCTGATTACGACATGATTGGTATCAGTTCAACATTAATCAGACACCAGAATGCACTAAAAAAAGACTAATATGTGAAAATTTGTTAAAAGTGCGCTTGAAGAATCAAGTTGAATTGATACACAAGGAAATATGCAAGTAGTTTTTTGGGGTCGATCTAATGTTGGCAAGTCTTCACTTTTAAACGCAATCACCAATCAAAAAATCTCATTTGTCTCTAAAACACCAGGTCGAACACAACTAATCAATTATTTTGCCGATTTAAACAATAAATATATTATTGATTTACCTGGCTATGGTTATGCCGCAATGGGCAAAGAAAAACAAGACAAAATGCTAAAATCTATTGCCCACTATTTACAAAACGAGCACAACCCTAAACACATCTTTATTTTGTTAGATTCGCGCACCGGAATTACTAAAATTGATTTTGAAATTATCAATTTTGTTTCTAGTCTTGGCCTGAACTTTTCTTTAGTTTACACAAAAGTAGACAAACTAAATCAAAAAGAAAAATCAGCCCTAATCAAAAAACATAACTTGCAAATTCAAAATGAATTAGCACACTCAGATTTTGAAACTTTTTTAGTTTCATCACAGAAAAAAATTAACTTGGATGAGTTGATAGAGTACATTGACAAAATTCTTTACCATCAAGCTTAAAAAAATAGGAGGAATTATGAAAAAAAATAAGAAATTTTTAACTGGGATTTTAGCAACTTCAATTATTTGTGTTTCAGCAATTACTGTTACCGCTGTTGCTATGAATGCCTTTCGTCCTACTACTAGCGCTGAAAAAAGAATCGCCAATTATGAGTTTTATGTCGGTGAAAAATTTTCTCACGAAATGCAAAACCATTTTCCTAGCGAGTATGCTTTTGCCTCTTACAGCGACTCACGTACATCGCAAAACTATCAAAGCAATCCTTTATTCCAACCAGAATTAAAAAACACTTCCGCATTTGATAACCAATTTTGAGAATACGAACTAGAAATTAGTTATGATACCAAAGATTCAAATGTTGAAGAATTTAAACAAAGACAAGAACAAAAATTATTTTATTTGAGAAATCGCAGAAGCGGTGCCCCTATCGATGTTTTAAAACAAACTCATAACATTTATTATCATTCATACGCCAATGATTTTACAGGTGAATTGTTCTTATCAGTTTTACTAGAAGACAAAAACCCTAAAAATAAAAAAGACCAAGATTTATTAAAAAAATCAATCAGTGATCGTAATCGTATAGATTCGTGAAAATCGAAAGTATTTAAAATCGGCGGTTTCAAAAAGATTAGAGAGCAACAACACGATGGCAAAACTACATACAATATTGATGACTTATTAGCATCAAAAAAAGCATCAAACTCAATTGTAACGCCTTCATTTAAAATTTCAGAAACAAGCACCTTAAATAATATCTTCCACGATAGAAAATACACTCTAAATGACCAAGATATTACTGTGAACAGTGTACACGATTTAATTGATAATAACATTTTAAGTACTAGTGCAAACCAAGATAGCGAACAAATTAGCAAAAATCAAAACACAACTAAAAAACTATTTAACATTTCTGATGTTAATCCAAACAATAACTCATTTAGAATTAATTGAGAAAAACCAGTTTGATTCACTAAAGATAGTAATAATGCAAACGCAATAACAATTCACTATTATGTAACCCGCAAAATTCCTGCAGCACAAATGGACAATTTAAACACATTGGCACGTACTAAAACTGTGGAAATTGATAAAGAATTTACTCAAAGAATTTATCTAAATTACTTCAACTTAGAAAAAGTTGCTAAAAGCTTTGTACAAATAGTCGGCAAAAAAGGTATACGCTTAAACGAATATAGCCAAACAGGGCCAAACGCACTTAATTTCCACCGCAGTTCAAGCTCTCTTGAAGCAAATTCAAGCAATGGTTACTTCACTGAATTGAATTTAAAATTCGCAGACCAAGCTTCTGTTGCACAAATACCAGATAACGGCTCATTTAGTGAATATGAATTGAACCTAAATAATTATTTATTAGCCTATCAATTAAGCAATTCAAGAAAACCCAAAAACGACAAAAACGTGAACGGAACTCCATTTGTTGGTGAACAGCAAAATACTTCGATCACATTCTCATTCGAACTTAAATTAAAAAATACTGACCAAGAATATGGAATTAACACATATTACGGTACATTTGTTCTAGATGGCTTTAAAGAAATCGAAACACAAGACTAATTTAAAATCTAGCATTCGCTAGATTTTTTTTATCAACTTAATATGCGATAGCAACTGCAACATTGTTATGTGTCAAATAATTCAATAACTTAGTTTTATTGCTCAATATATTGTGTAATTAAAACACAATAAAAACTCACTAAATCAATAATTCTAAAAATAGGGATATGTTAATTTCAGGATCTGTATTTTCAAAAGCTCTTTTACTCATTTTGTTGAATAATTGACTGATTTATGTTTGAAAAAACAACATTTATAAAGAAAAAATAGAGAATAGCATCGACAATTTTGTTTATAAATTTAACTAAATTAATAAAGATTAATTTGTCTTTGATACAATTAAGTTACATACATTTAAGGAGTTAAAATGAACAATAAAATAAACAAGGAAGAATTAGCCAGAATCATTTGAGCATCAGCGAATACAGCGAGGGGAAAAATCACTCAAGAGCAGCACAAAAATTTTCTCCTAAGCTTAATTTTTTATAAGTTTTTATCACAAAAACAATATATTTTTCTATCAAACCAATTGAAAGAATATGTTGAAGATAGACAAGTTAATTTAGACGATATCAATGCCTTAGATGAATCTAATTTTGACGAAGATGGTAAAA
Source organism: Mycoplasma sp. HS2188 (assembly GCF_025209835.1). Classification (NCBI taxonomy): domain Bacteria; kingdom Bacillati; phylum Mycoplasmatota; class Mollicutes; order Mycoplasmatales; family Mycoplasmataceae; genus Mycoplasma; species Mycoplasma sp. HS2188. Next base: position 37,745 of record NZ_JAOAOI010000007.1, read on the forward strand.
ATAAAACCTTTGATTTATACCAGGAAGGCTACGAAGACATTATTGAAGCCTCAAAAATTGAATTGGGTTATTTTATTAAACCTAAATTCTTATTTGAAAACTGAGCCAACAATAACATTAAATTTAATACTGAAGCAATTACCGAAGCAATTCACTCTTTTAACGAAAATTTATCAGAAAAAGGAGAAATCAGATCGCTTTTTGAAGGTGTGTTTAATGCTTATTCTAAAGATTTATATAAACTAGGGGACTCGCCTCGTGAAGCCACTAATTATTTAGTTTTAATTCTTGATTTAATTAAACAAATTCCTGTTGATAGACAAGATTTTGACGTTTTAGGCTTTATTTATCAATACATGATTGAACAATTTGCCGGTGAAGCTGGTAAAAAAGGTGGGGAATTTTTCACTCCTTCTGAAGTATCACAATTAATGTCTGAAATTGTAGCTCGTCATTTAAAACATCGTCAAAATATTTCGATTTATGACCCAACATCAGGATCGGGTTCATTGTTGATTAGACTGGGAGATATGTTTGCTAAATACTCAAAAACTCAACATAAAGTAACATATTATGCACAAGAGTTAAACCCAGAAACCTACACAATGTCAAGAATGAATTTAATTATGCACGGAATCAACCCTGTTGATATACACGTACGAAATGCTAATACATTAAAAAAAGACTGACCGTTCTTTATTAAAAACAATGACGAATCTTCTTACAAATTGAAAATAGTTGATGCTGTTGTTGCCAATCCTCCTTACTCAATATCTTGAGAACCTGAAGAAGCTGAAGGTGACCCAAGATTTATTGAATATGGTTTAGCACCTAAGTCAAAAGCCGATTATGCTTTTGTGCTACACAGCTTACATCACCTAGAACGTGAAGGAATAATGACAGTTGTTTTACCACACGGAGTTTTATTTAGAGGCGGTAACGAAGGTAAAATTCGTAGAAAACTAATCGAAAACGGCTATATCGATACCATTATTGGTTTACCAGCTGGAATCTTTTTTAGAACTGGTATTGCAACAATAATTATGGTATTGCGTAAAAACC
>NZ_JAOAOI010000080.1:0-525 GCF_025209835.1 Mycoplasma sp. HS2188
TTCTTTTTGTTGTGGATTATTTTCAGGTTCTCAGGCATATCACTTAAAATCAACTTGTGCTGATTTTGAATCTATAAATAATACTTTTGTATAATGCATTTCTAAATCAGCATCTAAATTACCTGGACGAGAATATTTATAAATATCAATTTTATACTCATTTTTTAGATGTGAATTTTCTTGTGTTTTTTGTGTATCATCATTAACAACAACACCATAATCAAACACTCTTTCATCATCACCAGCATTGCTCCGATTATCTTGTAAAAATTCTTCAAATGTTCTATCTAATACCTCTATTCTCTTACCATTAATTTTTAAAACTTCATTCTCACTTAACGTCGTATTAAATATTACTTTTAAAGGTGTATGAGCTTTCCATCTACCTGCTCAATATTTCTTTTCTCTCTGTTTAACGCCTATACTCTTAGTATCTTTTGGATCTCTAATTAAAACATCATCAACTAAACGAGTTGTTTTTGCATCAAAATCTACTCACTTACCTAATTCAATTTTTAATCTTTC
>NZ_JAOAOI010000081.1:0-504 GCF_025209835.1 Mycoplasma sp. HS2188
TCGATTTAGAATAACTATTTTTCGAACCCCGAAGTCGATAATAAACAACGCCATATTTATTTTTTGCCATAACTATCCTTTCTCAACTCCTCGCACACGTGCACGCATAATGCGCGCTCACACGTGAACATTAATCATTATTTGAGCTTTTTCGTAAATCATGAATATTAACAAACCTATAACTATTATGAAGAATAATAAATGTCATAACTATTAAACTAAATATCCATATAGAACTAAAAATCAAAAGTAATATTCCAGAAACTAATAAGCTAATATTCGTATTTTCTATTAATACTATTCCAATTCCAAAACTACAACAAATAACAGGAATCGTAATTATTGAAAGCCATATTAAAATGACTTTTTTAAGTTTATTTTTGCCATAACTATCCTTTCTCAACTCCTCGCACACGTGCACGCATAATGCGCGCTCACACGTGAGCATTAATCATTATTTGAGCTTTTACGTAATCGCTCTAATTCTCGAATATATTTTTTATA
>NZ_JAOAOI010000008.1:0-34561 GCF_025209835.1 Mycoplasma sp. HS2188
AGAAAAATACAACAATGCAGCAGCTGCAATGCAAGCAATTTTGATTAAAGGGGCCAAAGATCGTTTTGACGCTTTAAAAAGCGAAACAAACAAAATTATCAACTCTCCTGTAAAAGATTTTGATTCTGTTACTTCTCATTTGCAAAATACTGAAACAGATTTAAGCGATAAAGTCGCTAAATCAAACGAATTAGCAAAAATTGAAGAATTTTATAACCAATTAAAAGCTGCTAATGACTTGGCTAACAAACAAAAAGAATTTGCCAATAAATATAACGAAATCGTTGACTTAGCATCAAATGATAAATATAGCGACATTAAGGATGCAATTAAAGAGTTGATGAAACCTTTAAAAGATGATGTTGAAAATTCAAACGATACTGATTTTATTGGTCAAAAAGCTGAGCAACTAACAACTGATAATTATGCGCAAAAAGTTGAAGAAGCTATTGCAAAACACAATGAAGTTGACAGTAAAATCAATGAACTAAACAATGCTAAGAATACTGAATACGCAAATTATCCAGAAGCAAAACAAATTTTACAAAATGCTGTTGATAAATACAATAACTCAACTCTAAACTCTGATGATATTGACCCACAAATAAGTGACAAAAATGTGTTAAATCCACAAAATTACACAAATATCATTAACGAATTAGACAAACAAAAGCTTGAAGCACAAAAAGTTAAACAAGCTAATGAAAACTACAATAATGAATTAGCTACTGTTTTAACTGATAGTGATTTTGTTGGTTATGATGGTGCTAAAGCAAAATATGAGGCACAAGTTCAAAAAGCCAAAGATGATTTAGCAGCTGCCATTAAAGAGGCAAATTTAGATCCTGCTAAATTAGTCAAAGCTTACAATAACGCCAAAGCCGCATTAGAATTAGCTAAAGAAAATGTAGCTAAAAATAAAGCAATTGATGATTTCAATAAAAAAGTTAAAGAATTAAATGAAGTTAAAGATACTTTAAGCGCAGCGCCTAATAGTGACGCTTACTCAAATTTAATTCACAATATTGACCAAAGCATTAATTCTGAAAAAGAAAATGTTGATTTTGATGATGGTTTTGCAGCCGCAAGTGAAGAACAAATTAAAGCAGCAACCACAAAACTAGATGAAGTTAAAGATAGCGTTTCAACAAAACAAAACGCTGTAGATAAAGCAATTAATTTATACAATGACCCTGGTAAAAGCGAAATTGATAAGTTAATTAAAAACGACATTGATAAAGAAAAAGTTGAAGCAGCTCGTGATGAGAAAAATGCTGTTAAGAAATACCTAGAAGACGAAATTAAAAAAGCCGACAAAATAATAAGTGATGTTAATGAAGAATCATATACAGCTTTAGATCAAGAAGATGCTTACGAAAAAGCATATAAAAAAGCTAAGGGCATTTTGGATAAAGCTCTATCAGAGGCGAGAAAACGTATTGCTAAAATCGATGAAGTTAAAGAAGCTCTAGAAAATTATGAACATAATAGTAAAAATATTATTCCGGGCTATATAGAAGATTGAACTGATCCTAAATATAATGATATTAAAGCAAATTTAAATAAAATTAAAGATGAAGAAGATGATAAATGATTGCCTATTTCAAAATTGGATTTAGAAACAGTAGATGTTAAAAGTGTAGAAACTTCAACTAAAAAAATTATTCAAGCATCTAATGATGCTAGATTAGCAAAAGCTAAAAAAGATTTCGATACTGAATTTAACAGCATTGCTGATATATTTAAAAAACCAGAAGGCGACACAGCTTCAGATAATAAATATGATGCTTTACGTAAGAAAATTATTGCTGAAATGCAGCCTACTAAAGATCAAGCAGATGTTGTTAATGTTGATGACGCCGAAACTTATGCAGATGCTGATCCTAAAGTTAATCAAGTTAATGAATTACAACAATCACTTGCTCAATTCAAACAAAAAGCGAATTTAGCTAAAGAAGCTTTTGATAATTTAGAAGCCGAAATTGCAAAAGCCAAAAAACTTAATAACGATTTATATACCCGAAATAATGATCAAAATTCATTGACCAATGCTCAAGCACACAATCTAATTAAAGATGCTATCGAAGATAATCTAACTTCAACAGTTGCTGCTGCTGATGTTTTAACTCCAACTGCTTATGAAAATAAAATTACTGCCTTAAAACAAGCAGTAGCAAAAGCTAACGAAATAAACGAAGCTAAAAAGGCTTACGAAACTAAATTAGGTAACAAAGCTACTATTGATGATTCGTTGCCTGAAACCAAAGTTTGATACGATAATGAAATTGCAAAAATCGGTCAAACTTTAGCAACTACTTTAAGTGGTTTATCTAACACTCGTGACGAAAATTATGTTGCAAACGTTAAAAAAGCTTACAGCGATGCTGAAAATGCTTTAACAGATTTAAAAACACAAATAGCTCTTAAATCTGCTCAAGAAAAACACCGTCAAGCGGTTGAAAAACTAGAAGAAAAACAAAAAGAATTAAATGTAGATACCAATCCTCAACTTAAAGGTTTAAACAAACAAATAAACGATTTAATTGATCAATCTAAACAAACAGTTAAAACCGATGCTCAGCCAAATCCATATGAAGGTGTTTCAATCGAAACACTAGATCGGCAAAGTGAAATTCTAAAAAACTTCACCGATTCGGTTGATGACAAAGTAAATGAAATTAATGATGCAAAAGACCTTTATGACAAAGCTGTTGAAAAATTAGACGAGTTAAAAGCTGATGCAAAATATAAAGATCAGCAAGCCGATTTAGACCAAGCGAAAACTGAAGCAGCTCAAACTATTACAGATGCGCAAGACAACGAAACAGTTGACGCACAAACATACAAAGACCAAGCTGATTTTGTAATTGATTCAGTAATTGACCAAGCTAACGATAGATTCACCAAATTAAGTGAAAAAGCTACTGAATTCATTAAAAATAATGATCTTCAAAATAATCAACGTTATGAAGAAATTAACCAAACCTTACGTGATAAAATTGCTGAATTACAACAAGATTTACCAAATAAAGTTCATAATGATAGTAAAGAAAAAATTACTGAATTAGGTGAAAAAATAACACAAGCCGAAACACAATATGATGAATTACAAAAAGCTATCGATCAAGCTGAAATGGCAAAAGCAAAAGCTGATTACGATGCTAAGAAAAGTGAACTTGACAATGAAGCAAATGGTTTAGACGAATATCCAGAAACTCAAAAATGAGCTCAAGCAGAAATTAAAAGAGTTAATGATGAATTAACTCAAAAAATTGCTCAATTAGATGCTGATCAAAATTCGCCTGATTACAAAAAAAATAAAATTCAAGCTTACAAAGACTATATTGCAAAATTAGATCAAGTTCACGATCAAATTCAAACCAAAAAGGCTGAAGAAACCGAAGAGGCAAAACAAGCTTATAATGATAAATTAGCTAAATTAGACGAAATTACCGAAAGTTCAGATCATCCAAGTAGAAAATACATTAAAGATAAACTGGAAAAAGATAAAACTTCTATTACTGGTTCAATTAATGATCAATCTACACCGAAAGCTTATAACGATGCAGCAAATTCTATTGATACCGATATTACTTACGCAAATGAGCAATTCCCAATTGCTGATAAAGACAAAGAAGCCGTTGAGGCTTATGACGTTCTTAAAGAACAAGTTAAAAAGTATTTAAAAAACGATATTCCTGTATCAAGTCCCGAATATAACAAAATTAGAACTACTTTAGAAGAAGTAGAAGAAGCACAAAGTAAAATTGGTTCTGCAACCAATGATCCTTATCCAAAAGCAACTGCTGCTAATGAAGCTAAAAAACAACTAGAAGTATCATTTAGCGAGGCGAAAAAACAAAAAGCATTAATTGATGCTGCTAAAGAAGAATATGATGAACAAATTGCTTTAATTGATCAATTGGTTACTAAACCTGAATACGCTGAAGCAAATCAAGTTGATCCATTAAATACTCAAAAAACAAGTTCGCAAACTGTAATTAGTCAAGAACAAAATAGTAATCAAATTGAACCGAGTGATTACAAAGGCGAAACTGCTAAATTAAAAGAAGTAATTCAAAATGCTGCAGTTGCTGTATACAATAAATTAGAAGAAAAAGTTACCGAATTACTAAATAATGATAATTTAGGCGACAAAGCTCAATATGCCACAATTAAGCAAGCTTTAGCACAAGCAAAAAATGATAATAATTCAAATGGAACTAATAATCAAAATCCATACGAAACAATTAACGATGCATACGATAATTTAGATCGAGCATACAAAAATGCATTAGATGAGTCTTTAAAAGCAGCTAAAAATCAATTTAACACTGATAAACAGAGTGCAGAGAGCGAAATAACAAGCACCGATCCTGCCTACCAAAGTGCTAGTGATGCCTACAAAAAAGAAGTTGATCGTATACAAGGTGTTTTAGATGGTGTTGATACTGATGACAATCCAGATAAAAATGCTAAACGTAAAGCGTACGAAAAAGCAATTAGTGAATTAGCTACTGCAAAAGAAAAATTTGCAAGTGATAAAGCAGCAATTGATGCTGCCAAAAAAGCTGAATACGATAACAAAGTTAATGAGATCAATAATTTTGCTAATACTTTAGATGATTATCCTGATGCTAAACAAGCGTTGTTAGATACTTTAAAAAATAGTGATAAAGCTGTTGGTAGAGATACTGATGCAAGACCAGATTCACAAGGTGTTACAAATTGATATCCTGAAGCTGATAAAGCTAAACAAACTGCTCCTAATTTCAATGCGCAATTACCAGAATTAGAAAAAGCATTAACTGAAGCTAAAAAATCAACAAGTGATGCTGCCAAAAAAACTTACGAAGCTGAAAAAGCTGAATTAGATGGTCTAGCTACAGATGTTGAAAATGAATCATATCCAGAAGCAAAAGCAACATTAAGAGATACTATAACTTCAATTGACGATCAATTGAAAGAAGATTTAGAAGCTGCTGGTGAAGATTTAGATAAACAACGTCAAGCGTACGAAAAAGCTACAAGAGCGTTAAAAACAGCAAATGACGACTTTGAAAAAGCAAAAAACGAAAAAGAAAAAGCTAAATACGAAACAGAAGTTGATAAATTAACTGAATTGAAAAATGCTTTAAGCAAATATCCTGAAATTCAAAAACAATTGCAAGATGCTTTAGACGCATCTAACCAAGTAGTTGGTAAAGATGGCTCATCATATGATCCAACAAAAGCTACAGCTGATAATTTCATTCAAGAAACACCAAAAATTACTGATGCTATAGATAAAGCCAAACAAGATGCTAAAGAATCCGCTAAAACTAATTACGATAACGATTTAGCCGCAGCTAAAACAGAATCGACAAATACAACCGATCCTAGTTATGATGGTCAAAAAGCTGATTTTAACCAAAAAATAGCAGAAATTGAAGAACAATTAAAAACCGATATATCAGCTGCTGGTGATGATAATGATAAAATACGTGAAGCTTACGAAAAAGCTTCAAAAGCGGTTAACACAGCTAAAGATAATTTTGTTAACTCAAAAAATAGTGAACAAGCTCAGAAAAATAAACAATATATTGAATTAGCTAAACAAGTACAAGAGTATTTAGAAGGAAGTGAACTTTCTACTGGTTACGACGACATTAAAAAAACATTGAATGATGTTAAGAAGGAAACTGATAAAACTAGTGGAGTCGGTAAACAACCAAGTTTAGAACAAGCAACAAAAGACTACAATGCTTTAAACACTGCGTTTGAAAACTTAAAAACCCAAGAGCAAGTCAGAAGAGGAAAAATCAAAGATAAAAATAATAAAGATTCACAATTCACCACGGCACTAACAAACTATAGTGATCGTAAATACGCTAATATCAAATCATATTTAGAAAGTGCGAAAACAAGTGCTAATACTGAGTTAAGCAGTGTGTTAGGCGATGATTCATCAACAACTGATGCAATTAACACAGCATATGACGCATATACTGGTCAAAATGGGTTACAAGGTGCGATTGAAAAAGCAGCCGCTGCTAAAGAATTTAAAGATAAATATGATGCAATTACTGCTCCTTTAGCTGAAGATAAATATTCTGCTATTAAAACAGCAATCGATAATATCGCAGAAGTAAAAGCGGGTCTAGATGGATTAGACGATATAGCAAACACTAATAAAGATATATTTGAAACTGGTACAAATAAATTAAATACTGAAAGTTCTAATATAAATAGTGTAAAAGATGCATTAGACAACTTAATTACAAAAATAAATAACTTGAAATCTCTTGCAACTCCTACAAAAACGAATACTGATATTACAGAATTTCATAATTTAGTAAACACTGACGATTATGCTAATAGTCTAAAAAATCAAGTTAGCAACGCTTTATCACTAGTACAATATAGTGCGCCAACAACTACTGCATCTTCACTTGCAACAACCAACAGTGAAGCTGTTGTAGAAGTAAATGGTTATAATTCTACTATAGATACTGCCACTAAACAATTCGATAATGAAAGTGATGCAGCCGTAAAACAAAAAGCCAAAGCTTTATTCAAAGCTGAATATGATAAAGTAGTTAATGCTTTAAGAAAAAATATTAATGATTTCAAAAATACAGGTAATAAAACTGCTCTTGAAATTGGTCAAAAAATCAAAGAGGAGTATAAAGCTGCTAAAGAAAAATTAGTATTATTAAATAGTGATGCTGCTAAATATTTAGCAAAAGCAAAAGCTGAGATTGCGGTGGAAAAATTACATTTAACGCAAAATAATCCAGAAACTGCTTATTTAAGTTTTTATAATCAAGGAACTGATACTAATACAGCTTGATTAAAAGATTACGAGTACGTAGATGGACAAACACCTGTTGGTTTAAATTCTAAATTGCAAGTTTTAAATAAAAATCTAAATAGTACGGCTAGTCAGTATGCGAATATTACAAGTGAGGTTACTGCGAAACTAAATCAAAAAATGACTTTAGTTGAAAATAAAATTAATTCATTAAATGCCAGTGATACAAAAACTAGATTGACTAAACAAATTAATTCAATTAAAACCAATAAATCTAAACAAAATTACAATGAGTTAGCAAAACTTTATAAAGAAGCATTAGATCAAAAAGCAAAAGAAACAAAATTGCAACAATTAAACGAAAAAATTAACCAAGTCAAAGATATTTTGCAAAATCCAAATGACCATAAAGACCATCTAAGAAACTCATTCAATGCTAATAGTTCAATATCTGAATTAGATGCGGCTTTAACAAAAGTTGACGATGTATTAGAACGAGAAAAAGCCGAAGCTAAAAAACGTGCTAAAGAAGAAATTGAAAAATTGCCTAATTTAAACAATACATACGGTAGACAAAGTAAATTGGATCAAATTGATGGGCCAAATACAACTACTGAAAAAGCTCTAGAATTAGAAAAAGAAGCTAAGGAAGCTAACAAAAAAATTCTGGAAGATTTGACAAAAGAAATTAACAAAATGCCAGCAAATGCTCGTGGTTACTTAAATGAAAAATTAAATGAAGCAAAAATAAGTTATGATGCTACTCCAAATGCAACTGATCATATGACAATCGGCGATAAATTATTAGAATTACAAACATTAGCATTAAATACAGTGAATAAATCTAATGAATTTAATACCGAAATTAATAAAGCGTTTGTTGGTCGAAGTGACAATACAATTAATGTAAGTAAATATCGTGATGTTTTACAAAAAAGTTTTCGCGATAGTGATAAAGCTAACAATATTGAAAAAATAGAGCTTTTGATCAAAAATTTACCAACGTTGAAAAATAATTACATTGACGTTGAAAACTATTTCAAAGATCATTTTTGAAATGATGATAACATTGATAGATTTACAAAAAATGTTTATAGGGAAAAGATAGAAAATATAACTAAAGATGAAGATAATCCAGAATCAAATTCATATATCAGTTTCGACCTAATTAATAATTATTTAAAAAATGATGCCGATTCTATATTAAATCAAATGAAATTTATTAGAGCTAATGCCATAGCACAAAAAAACATTGACGCACTTTCGCAAAATGATCAAAAAACTTCTTTACAAACCAGCTTGGACAATGTTCGAGATGTATCGCCAGAAAACATTAAGGTTATCGAGCGAATAAGCGAAAGTGCTATCGCATTAAAAACTAAACTGAACGCAATTGAAACTAAAGTTAAAGATCTAGATGCGAGAGCAACAAACATTAAAAATGATTTAACTAGTCAATGAAATCAAACTAGTCAATTAGGAAACAACAATGACGCAGATACGACAGCAACCGCTTATGGTTTAGATAAAAAAGTCGAGGCAATTAAAACCGAGTTAGACTTGACAACTGCTGAAATTGATAAAGTAAATGACGTAGGTTATAAAGCTACTTTAGGAACAGAATTAGGCAAAGTAGGTTCAACTTTAGCAAACACTGATAAAACAATCACTGACTTACAAGCAATTAAAACTAAAGCTAAAAATTGACAAAGTGCCTATAGCTTGGCCACAGCCGCTGTTAACGAATTAAGCGAAGGAAATGAAAAAACTAGATTAAATAATGAGTTAAATAGAAGTGGCAAATCATTAGACGATCTAAAAAGAATTTTGAAGGATGCAAAAATCGATAAAGTGCTTGAAAAAACATCGATAATTTCGCCTCTTAACCCTAAAAAAACAGAAATCGAATCTGAATTAAATCAACTTAAAAGGTCTGATAGTTTAGATGTTCCTTCGAAAGAACTAAAACTAATTGAAGATAAAATAGACGCTATATTTGAGGTTGTAGAATTCGCCCCAACGGAAACCCCGACCTACACCAAAGGCATGAGAAAAACATTTGAATGGAAAAAGAAAGATGTTGTAGGACATCTGAAACTTAATCAATACAAAGATGATTATATAAATAAATGAATATATTTAGTAGCTACAGATGATAAGGGCACAAAAATTGTTTCTCAGCCTATCCAATATGCAAGTGACCAATTGAAATTTACTTTTAGAAGAAGTAAACTAATTAAGGATGGCGTTTATCATTTAAGTAAGGTAGTGATTGCGGAAAATAATAATGAAAATGACGCAACAATAATAGCAGAAAATCAAAAAATAATTACAACACAATATGCAACGCAATCTGATTTTAAGGTTATAAATAACGGTGACATTAAAGCCGAAAATGTAAAGCTTTTATTCAGAAATTTACCTACAAATAGACCAAATAATAACAACAATCAAATTGCGCTTATCGAAGCAGCTAATAATAATGAAATTATTTTGTCAGGGTTTAAAACAGAAAATATTACTTTATTAGATAATAGTATTTCTCTAAGACTAAAAGGCTTGGCAGAGATGGACAAGGACTGGTCATATGTCCGTACAAAAGAAGCTATTAAACTAGCTGAGGCGGCGAACCCGTATAGTGAGATAGACTATTCAAAAATAAAACCTAAACCGTTAGAGCACAATTTAACAATTAATAATGTACATACAGAAATTGACCCCGATGGCAACATTCAATTCAAATTTAGTTCTGAAAATCTTAAAGCTCTTTATACGTACAATGTCGAATCTATTAGTTTCGATGGCTACTTTGATAATGAAGTAAATAATAAAAAAACTTATGTATGACAAAGAGCAAATAATGAGAATTCTAAAATTACATTTATCAACAACAATTACATAGCTAACACCAAGCCTGCCGATTCTTATTTGTTTAGTAACTATAATTCTGGAGTATTAAATAATGTAAGACCTAATTTGAATTACGGTAACGATAAATCTGCTTTCGCTACTTTTGGTAGTTCATGAGATTCGTATAATCCAGATGCATATGCCGATCGCTTAAATTTCTCTAACAATTGAACTTTAGAAACATTCGCACGTTTATTGGAATATCTAAATAATAGTGTCCCACAAACCGGAAAAATATATGAATCAACAACTGGACAAGGAAAACTAGATTTAAGAGAAAAATGAATTGATTTTATTGCGAACTCAATTGCGGATAAATGAGCAAAATCTAAATTAGAATCAAATTCCAATTGATATTTCAAATCTCCTACTGACACTTGATCAGGCTCACGTAAAACTGTTTCCGCTATACAATTAGGATACAAAAAAGGGGGCAAGGAATATAATGACTTATTCCAAAATAAAGTTGGAAATAAAGCTAAACTAGCACCAGTTTTAGGGGGAAGAAATTTAATTTTCGATCTTCAAACAATAAGAGGCTACTACACAGTTAGTATAGAATCCGCTAAACGAGGAATCGAAAGTGATCCTTCGAATTTAGAAAGAAAACGTTTACTTCTTGAAATGGAACGTGAGAGAAAACTTATAGATGATAGATTAAAAGATGCTCATGAATATATGGCAATTGGTGAGAAAGTCGATAAATATGTTATCTGATTAAAAGAATACAAAACCGATACTTATGGCGGTAATTATGATCTTGGATTGTACACTTCATTAATCTATAGAAGCATTTATCGCTCGTTAAAAAATATGATTAACATAGGTGATTTTCAATGAACTGATATTAATTATGAAGGTGAACATATAAGATAGCATTTATCATTATTGATATTATTAAATAAATTTAACTAAAACCGAAGTATAAACTAAGACAAAAAAATTGACCCGAATCGTAATGGTTCGGGTCAATTTTTTTGTCTTAATTTACTATTGTTAAAATTTATTTATCTAGAAATTGATAATGGTAAAAACTAAAATCTACTCATATGGAAAGATATTCATATTAATTCAACTATTAATACAGTTTATCTACCATCTTAATATATAATATACACGAGTAAATAATTACTCCTTGGCCTTTAGGCCCAGATGTCCATAAGGAGGATAAAATGAATAAATATGAAATCATGATGATTCTTGATCCTAAATCAAACGAAAAAGTTGGTTTTGATTTAGTTGAAAGCGTTTTTGGTAAAGAAAACATCATCAAAGCAGAAAAGCTAGAAAAAACACAACTAGCTTACCCAATTAAACGTTCTACACAAGCAATTTATCTTTTAATCCAATTGAACGGAGAAGCATCTTTAGTAGCCGAATTTGTACGTCGTACAAATATTTCTAAAGAAATTTGAAGACAACTTGTGATTAATTTAGATAGCGAAAAAGGTTTTGGCAAAGAAAGAAAAACTTGAGCTGGTAAAAAAGCTTATGTACCAAGCGAAAGACCAAGAAGAAAATTCGATGCAGATAGAAAACCTAGAACACCTAAAAAAGAAACTGAATAATAAAGGAGCGAAATGAATAAAGTATTATTAGTTGGTAGAATTGCAAATGACATAAAGTCATTCACAACTCAAAGCGGAATTAATTATGCTCGCACAAGTATTGCTGTTTCACGTCGCAGTGCAACAACAGAACCTATTACTGATTTTATTCCGGTAGTCGCATGAAGAGGTAATGCTGATTTTATGACTAAATATTTATCAAAAGGAGCGCTTGTCTCGGTTGATGGGTCAATCACAACCAGTTCTTACAAAAACGCTGCTGGAGAAAATGTTAGAGTCGTAGAAGTAACGATTGATTACATAACTTCTTTAGAGTCGCGTCAACAAAGAGAAAATAGAATCAATAATAATGGAAATGCAAATTATTCATTCAAAAATGCTAACGTAAATAGTTCAGTTTCAAAATTTAGTGGTTCAGATGAAAATGAAGACTTATTCTCATTCAGACCAAACAATGAAACTACAAACAATCTGTCAGATTCTAAACACAAAATGGGATTTGATGATCTAGACTAGACAAGGAGAATAAAATGGCTAGAATTAAAAATAAAAAACCTGCATTCAATAAACGTAGAAGAAGCCTTATCGCTGATTTAAATATTAATTACGTAGATTACAAAGACACAGATTTATTAAGTAAATTTGTTACAGCAACCGGACAAATTAAAGCACGTGCTTTAACCGGTTTATCTGCTAAAGACCAAAGAAAAGTTGCTATGGCAATTAAAAGAGCAAGATTTATGGCTCTAATGCCTTACTCAAAAGAACGTGTTCGTGTTGTTTCTAACCCAACACCACAAAACTAAAAACAAAATAAAATTAAAATAACATTTCGCAAGAAATGTTATTTTTTTGTCTTAGTTATTTAAATTATCTAACGCATTAGGGTTGTAAAAATCATCATAGCTTAAAACATGATCAACGCTAACGCCGTTTTCACTATTTGGAATTTGGTCTAAAGTATTGAAAGAGCCGATAACATTAGTTCAACCAATTGTTCCTGAAATATTAACATTAGTTCCGTCGGGCAAGATAGTAGGAAATATTGAATACATACCCCCACCTGAGTTGCGACCAATTAATTTAACATTGGGTGAATTTTTAGCAACTAAAGCCACAAAATTAGCGGCACTAAATGAGGCATTTGAGCTTAAGACATATCATTGATAATCACTTAAATAATCTTGCGAATTATATAAACCATCGTTGTTGATATCCACTACGAAATCAGATTCATCGACATTATTGGCTAATAAATCCCTTTTCAAAAGTTTAAGTTCTCGTTTAGCAAAAAAGGCAGCTACTTTTTGCATTGCGGTTGTTGAACCGCCGTTGTTAGTTGCTAAATCAAGCACTATTTTTTTTATGTTGTGATTGTGATCTTGATTTTTAATAGCGCGTAATGTTTCAAAAAGATATCAATATGAATCATTATTCGCGCGAGTTGCTACTGTATCATTGGTTCTAGCATCGTCAAAAATATCTAAAACAATATAAGCTGTATCCCCTTTGATGGAATAACCTCTGTTGTTTATTTGATTAGCGCGTCTAGCATTCGTTACCGCTTGGTGTGCTTGAGCATACTCAATACGCTTGGTTGAAAGTTGCTTACCATCACTATTAGTGAAATAATCATCATCAAAATAAGAACGGGTTAAAATCCATGAGTGACGATCATCTAAATATTGATATCAAAGTTTTTGGTAAGCATTTTTGTTAGCGAGCGGATCGGTACTTAATAATTCATCTTTAAGATCTGTTTTTATTGCCAACTCATCAAAATTATTTACATTATTTTCATGGTAGACTTTGTCGGCTAAACCATAGAAAATATCAAATAATAAACTCATAAAATTATAGTTATTTACTCTTTCGGCAGCAGAAGGTTTATGATTTAGATTTTCATTGTAGAAACGTTGCATCTGTCTGTTGCCGCTTGACACAAATTGTGTTTTTGCACCTATAAAACGTTTTCCGTTGTAATACAAGTTATAATAGTGACTTGACATAAATAACAAGTTAAATAAAGAAAGAGGCATAAAGATTTGACCATTATCAACGATAATATCCATTCCGTATTTATGGAAGGAAATCTTGCTTAATTGTTGCGAAGCAAAATTATGTCTAATTTTACGAGAATGCTTTAAATGGTGCGAAGTTGATGAACCTAAAAGAGCTGGCGTTAGATTTAAAGCATCAACAGAATCTAATTCGACCGAATCATCTAATTCATTAATATTTAATCGATTTTCATTTCTAATCAATAACGCAATTGTGTTATTGTTTTTCTCAATATTTTTGATTTCATTGTCGTCAAAAATAAACGAAAGTTGACGAATTATTTGTGAAAAATTAACATAGATATCTTTACTATTTTTGTGAGTGTATACATCTAGATTTGTTTCAAAATTAAATTGATAATCATTGAATTTTGCACTCGTTTCGTACGAAAGAACATCAATTGTTTTTTCATCTTTTGTTGTATCAGGGTTATTTTGGTTTACTTGATCATTATTGGGTTCACTTGGCACATTATTAGGTTGCTCTGGTTCATCATTAGGATTTTGATCATTATTTACACCTGAATTTGTTTCATCTGTTGAACTATTTTCATCATTAGGTTGTGGATGAGTTGTATCCTCATTTGTTTTTGAACTGCTATTTTCATCATTGGGTTTTGGATGAGTTGTATGCTCATTTGTTTTTGGGTTGGTGTTTTCCACATCTGTTGAGTTAATCTCATCATCGGGCTGAGCTTGAGTTGCTTCCTCGTTTGCTTTTTGGTTGCTATTTTGTTCATTTGCTGGTGCATTGTCATTATTTTGAGCACTTTCACTTACTGCTGAATTGTCATTTTCGCTTGTAGCAGTTTTGTTGGTACTTGTATCTGTATTGATTGTATTATTACCATCAGTTTTATCATTTGTATTAACTTTATGATTTGAGTCAATTGCATCATGATTGTTGCTATTTGGGACTTGCTTGGTGTTATCTGCTTTGTCTTTGCTATCTTTAACGCAGGCAACAACTCCGCCTAGTGTCGTAACGATTGTTGGTATAAGTATTAGGGTTTTAAATTTATGTTTCATAAATATATTTTAAAGATTAAACAAAAATAAAAAAATAAAATAAACAGAGTTTATCTTATTCATTCATCTGTGTCAACGTTGTATATGGCACTAGCTTTACCATTTGGTTGACCAAAATTATAGACATGTGTAATCTGCGGGAAAACATTGTTAGCTTGAGCGATATCAATAGGAGTTTGTCCTGAAATGTTGGCGCTAGTGACATACATTGGACCATTTTGCATCAAAAACTCATTTAATTTCGGTTGATTAGGCATTCTGAAACCTTGACCATTGACTATTAAACTAACACTACCTGGTCAATATTTTTGTGCTAAATTATCTGCTTTTGAATTCCACTCACTAAATGCTCTAGCTTGTTCAATTGAGCCTACTAATATCATTATTTTTTTATTCAAGGGACGCTGTTTTAATTCGTAGATTAATTCTAATGTCTTATTGTTTATGGGGCCGCCAATACCGCAAACTGTGTCGGTAGTAGCGATAAAAATATCTTTGTATTTATCCATAATTACTCTTCTACTGTGATTAATTTTTTGTTTTCGAAATCAACGCTTAAGGTTTGGTTAGCTTGCAATTGGTATTCATATTGGTAAATATCAGGGAAAACATCAGCGATAAAAGCTAAAATAAATTCATATACTGCAATCATAGCTACAACATCATTGTGGCAGTATTCTTTTAGTTTTTCTGCAATATGAGCTCATTGTAAATCACTAGTGTTGCCATTATTACGATTAATTGCAATTTCTAGTGCGGCTGAACCGTTTTTAACCTCAAGGGTAGCATATTCCTTGATTTGAGTGCGGTAATTAAAATATGATTTTGTTTTAGTGATAATTTTTTCAATTTTTTTAATGCTAGTATAGCCCAATAATTCCATGATACGAGTTGATTTAATTTTGCCATTAAATGCTTTATCTGTGATTGCGTTTGATAATTTAGTATAGTCTTGGATGCTTCCTTTGAAATTTTTAAAATCAAGACTTAGCGATTGGTCGCTTAAATTGTGGAAGTTGTTATATTTTACAAAATTAGAAGCAAAAATTATGTCGTCAGTTTTAGGTGTGACTTTGGTGAAAAAGTCTAATAAATCAAAGGTGTTATCAACTATATGCAAAATAACTGATTCAAATTCTAAAAATGAACTAAAGCCTCTTTGTTGCATTAATGATATAAATTCAATATCGTTATTTTTATATCTAAGTTCGACCATATCTCTTATTTCTAAATTACGGGAATTTTCATATCCTTTGTTAAAGACAACATATATATCAGCCTTATCTTGGTACACATCTTTAATCACATCCACTAGATCGATTAAGTTAACACTTTTAGGATCTTTTAGTGTGTCTTTTTCGAATATGGTTTTACCATTTTGACTAACAATCACTGAAACTTGGTGTGGAATTTGGCTTCATGATTTAAGGCCATCAAAAATTGTGATTATAGAACTTAATCCTTCATAATCGTATCAAACAATTCTAGCGTCTTTGACCATTAATTTACTGATTAAATTCAATGAATTTAGTGTGAAATAGTTGGGAGCTTCATAAAAATTATCAACTATTTGGCGATGTAAATTAATATAATCGGCGTCGAGCGATTTTAGTGGTTTACCAGTTCCGTTAATACCTGATGAGTATTTATAACGTTCTCCTAAAATGAGTTCTTTAATTCGGTTTAAATCAGGATTTTTGCCAAAATCACCACTATAATCATCTGTAAATTGGTATGTTCAACCATATTCTTTATCTAACGATGAATAAATTGGCAAATTAGAGTTGTATGCTTGAACGATTAGGGCAATTTTGTCATCAAAGTTTGCTAAAGATTTATTAGATTTTTTCAGTTCGATTTCAGTCCTATTGTCAATAAAATCTTTAACTTTGGCTTTGGTTGGATTATTGAAAATAAGGTTATTTTTTATAGCTTCAATAATTTTACCTGTGTATCTAATATTTTGTTCTTCATCAAAATAAAAACCTAATGAAGTCGCAATTCCGGTGTTAATTAAGCCTCTAATTTTTAATTCTTCGGCATCTTTTATTTTCCGCGTAGTGATTCTCAAAACACCTGCTGGAGTATTGCTTCCGTAAATACCATCTACAAATCTAAATGGGATTTCGCCTTTTTTGTAATCTTGTGCCTCAGGACTATAAATTAAATACTGAATGTCATGAATTTCAATTCCCATTTTTTGTGCAACATTATAGACATAAAAACTTTTTAAGTAGTCAATTAACTCGGTGCTACTTTTGAATTTTTCAAAATATAAGGTTTTAGTTTTAGCGTCATAAGCCATTGCGTTAGCTTTAACAGCAAAATTATTGTCATTGTCTTGGACAAAGTAGACAAAACTTGGGTCAATAATAAAACGACGTTTTGAAGAAATGAATTTATTTCATTCTTCGTTTATTTGCTCAATATTTTCGTTAGAAAATAATGTACGACTAAAATAAAAATCATCTAAATTTTGTAAATCATCGCTGAATTGACTAACGAAAAAGTCTAAAGCTTTACGACGCGCCTTGACAAAAATATTGGCTGAATTTTCAAGCTTGTAATTTCATTCATTTGATAAAAAAATCTCTCTTTCTTTTTCGCTCACCAGTGATATTAATGCGCTATCATCATCATCCTCACTATCGTAAACAAAATTATCAAATGAGTCAAAATTGTGTTTATTTTGTGTGTTTATGTTTTGGTCCTTAATCTCATTTTGAACATAAAGTTCAAAACCATTAGCATCCACGCGCGGTATATTTTCTAGCTCATTGGCGCTATTTCTTGGAGCTCAAATAAATCATGGCTGCGAAGTGTAAGCGGTTTTAAATTTAGCAAAATTGATAATTTTTAAATCTTTTTTAAATTCACTATCTAACGTCTTTAAATTGAATATCTTCATCAATATCTCCTTCTTTTTTTCATTGGTTAAATAATTGTTCCCATTCTTGTTCATTGTGACAACTTAAATATTGCAATACTTTACTATCACGACGCACATCGTAGCGAGGGCTAACGCCAATGCGCGAATAATCAGTTCAAAATTTAACAATTTCATCTACTGATTTTTGTGCTCTTAACGGATCGATTTTAAAGTTATATTGACCAATATTTCTTTGATAAATGTCAATATTTTCTGGGTCAGCATAATCTTGTTCTTCGAGAAAAACTGCAATAATTGAATATGCTTTATATCCTAATAAATAGGCATATAGTTCCGCTTGTGCCCGGTAATCTAAAGGAACATTCATATTATTATTTTGTTCCCAAACTTCTTGTTTTTTAGCTTGGACCGCTTTCATTTCTAATACTATTTTTTTAGAAGGGATCAAACCATCAGGCACACCACCTAAAATATCATGGTGACCTTTAAAATAATCATATCCTACTTCTGAGGCAATAATGTGCTGAATGTCTAAATTAGGGAACTTAGTTTTTAATGCTTCAAACACTTTGGGTTCAACAGCTTCACCGGCCCTTACATATTTCTTTTTAAAAATTGGCATTGATAATCTCGCCATATGTAAAAACGCTAAGAATTGTCCCTTGAATGCATCTGTTTCAAAAATATTACCAATTGATGAACCACCAAACTTTTTGAACCCTGCAAATGATCCGGGTTTATTTCTCAATAAAGTTTCGTGATATTCTTTTTTTAATCTCACAACTTGTTCTGTTGTGTCTAATTCATATTCTTGTCCGTTGTATTTTCTCATTTTTCTCCTTAATATTTTATATTATAAAATATATAGTTTTTTCAGAAAAAAAGAAGAAAAAAAACATCCTAATTTAGGATGCTTATATTATTTTAAGTGATAGTTAATAAATAAACCAAGTAGTACTAAACATCAAATAATTACTAAGATTAGAACTGCTACGAAAAATCACGCTAAACCATTTGAATTTTTATATGGGTATGTTTTTTGTTCACTAGTAGATTCAACCATTGAAATTTCATTCATTTTTGGTTCTTCTTCAACTTCACCGTTGATGTATGACATTGCCGGGTAAAGTTTTTTGCTATCTTCTTTATCGTATTGGAAGTCAAAGAATTGAACTAATTTTGAAGAAACATACTCGTCTTTTTCTAATTTATACTCAACAAAAGCGTGTTTATCTGAGGTTATATTGATTGCAGTAACAATAATATTGAAATCAGCGTCTGTTTTAACTAATTCACAACGTAATTCAATTGGGTGAATTTTTTGTTCAACGTCAAGATATAATTTTGCATTTTTAATATCTTGAACAAATTCTTCTTCTGTGTAAATGTTGTCAAGATTTTCTTGAATTTCGAATTTATCACTCATATAGTCAAAGTTAGAAAAATCGAAAATGCCATCAACTGTTTTAGATCTAAATGAATCTTTTGAAAAATGATATAAAACATATGCTTTGTCTTTGCTTACAACGTTAATTTGTTCAATAACTAAATTTAAATCAGAATCTGTTTTAATGTTGTGTTTACCTAATGTTAAAGCATTTGAATCTTTATCAACTTCTGCATAAACACTAGCTTGTTCCACTAAATCAACAAATTCTTCTTCGCTCACTCTTGCTAGTTCAATTTGTTGTGTTTGTGATAAGTCTTCAATTGGTGTTGTATTTTTTGCAGGTGATGCATCAACAAGATTTTCACGGTTAATAAATTCGATTACTTCTTTATCTTGAATATTTTCTTCTTTAACACGTTTTAAAATGACACGACATTGATCAACGGTAGCGGTACCTCTAAATGCTCCATCTCTGTGGAATCATACTTTTGTTTCAGTGTTTGAAGCTAAAGATTTTTCAATAAATTCATTTAAAGCTTGTTCGAAGGTTTCGAAGTTTTGACGTCTTTTATTTCCTTGTTTTTTTAGGTTAAAAGACATTTCTCTTTGACTATTGAATTTTTCCGCTAAGTAATATTTGGTTATTGGTGTTTTTTTGGTCGCCATATTTTCCCCTATCTATAAGTATTACAAAATTTTCAATAAATTTTAATTTAATTATATATAAATAAATTTAATTTAATGCAAAAATTCCAAAATTATGAATCATTTAAAAATTTATTAAGGATTAGCACTCAGGCGAAACTTCCCTTTATTAGCTTTTTAAAATTTTCAGATTGATTCTACGTGTAATTATATTGATTAAAACCGCATAAAAATAAAAAAAATAAGCAAAATTGAATGTTTAATCAATGAAAAAAACTTAAATATTTTTTGTCATAGTTTACAGCGAGATATTTTTTGCTTATTTGAATATGAATTATTTCCATATTTTCACAAAAAAAATGTTCCATTTAATCCTAAATTATTCAACGGGAATAAAATTATCATAAAGGAAGGAAAATAATATGCAATATCTCGACTAAAAAGTTCAGTAATCATTTCTACATACAGCAAATTAAGCACAGTAAACAACAAATTATAAATTCTTTAACTTTAAATAGGTGCTTTTGCGGTGATAATTTGCCGAGAGTAATAATTACGACAATATAAATTTAAGTAAAAATCAGTACTAAACAATTGAACGTGTCAATATGATTTCAAATATCAAAATTGGCAAATTTACACGAGATCGGTCAATAAAATTGATCTAAATAACTAAGAAAGGTACTAATATGAATAAATATCAAATACTCTTTACTGTTTTTTTAATATTGTTTATAGCAATAATTATCAGTTGAACAATACTAGACACTGCAGTAATATCTTGAATATTAGGAAAGAAAAATTAACATGGTTTTTAAAAAATTAAAAGATACTAGCAAAATGACTATTAATTTAATAGTTTTAACATTTACAATCGCAATCGGAATGATAAGATCAATAATAATATCATTTTTAGATAATCAGCCGATTGCGTTTAATAAAAATCCGTTTATAGAAGGCTTTAGTTGAGCAAGTGAGATAATACCACCGATTTTAATATTTATATCTCTTTGATTTATCTGTGAAATAATTGTGGCAAATAAACATAAAGCAGTAGTTATTACAGTTTCAATAGGAATAATTCTCTCTGTATTAACCCTTATTTTATTCCTAGTTAATGGACACTATACATCGTATACGCCAAAATTCAATCATGCAACTTTGTTCTTATGACCTAGCTTAATGATTTTTGTGTTAATTTATTTTGTTTTATACATAGTCAATGAAGATTTATTTCGTGTCAAAACACACTAATAAATTAGATTTATTTTTTGGTCGAGAATAACAAAATTTTCTCAATGTTTCTATTGAAAAAAATTAATATTTCACAATAGTTAATAGCATATTGTGCTCACTTAGATTTCGTTTTAAAAAATTACTGAATTTGTTGAAAAAATTCAGTAATTTTTTTTCGTTCTGGTTTAGTTATTTTTGCTCGACGATATAAGAGATTATGAAAACTTATGCCTCACCATAAGTCTCATTGCAAAGAAAAAAGATTTGGTTTTAGTTTTGGTCAAATTTTCTTTATTGGCTGAGTAATTTTTTTAAATAATAAACAAGTACGAATGTAATTTAAAACTAATGAATTGAACAATAACATAACAGCCAATACACTCAAAGAAATAATCAATATATTTGTTTGAATTAGTGATTTAAGTGCGAATAATAAAACAAAGGCAATTACGAGTAATATTGCACAAATTACTCAAAAAATATTCCAAAACTTATTATTTGCGCGTTTAATAAAAATGTCTATCTTTGACTGAGGAATATTTAGTTTTTGGAACTGAATTAATTTATCCAATCATCACCTCCTCGTGAATATAGTCATATTTGTAGGCATAATTGCGTTTATTATTACCCCAAACAAGAACTGTACTGCTGATACCGAATTGTCCGATAAACATAATTAGGATAATGAATATTTTTGAAAAAATGTTTAAACCTGATGTCACACCAACAGTTAAACCACTAGTACCGAAGGCCGAAGAAACTTCAAACAACATATGAGCAAAATTGAAATTATTTGAATCTAATTGACCACCATAATCGCTTAAACTTGTGGCACAAATGAGTGAGAAACTAATAACTAAGAATACAGAAATTGAGAACACAATTGAACTCATTTTAACGGTAGAATCATCAATGCGACGTTTGAATGAACGCACCGAAGGACGACCTAAAATTTTTGAAATCATAGACATTATCAAAATCGCAATCGTAGTTGTTCGAATACCCCCACCGGTTGAAACAGGTCCAGCACCAATAAACATCAATATTGAAAGCACAATGATGCTGCCTGTTGAAAGTTGTGCTAAATTTATAGTACTAAAACCAGCTGATCTGGTAGAAAGTGATAAAAAGAACATTTGTCAAACTTTTTCCGCTTTATTGCCGTATTGAGTCATGTTTCAAAAATTAACATTGTTGGCTTTTTTAGACAATAATTCAAAAGTTAATAAGGCAAAAAAACCAATAAAAGTTGTAATAACGTATGTTGTCACACTCAATTTAGTGATTAATTTAAAATTGTATCTTCGGTTTTGTTTGCTGTATTTGATTTTTAATTTTATGAAATTTAAAAAGTCATAAATTACCGGAAATCCTAAACCACCAATGACGAACAAGATTACAAACATAACTTGTAAATCAATATTGTGGTAATAAGCCATTAATGAATTGTCGCCGATAATGTCAAAGCCAGCATTATTTAAAGCTGAAATAGTATGAAAAAAACCATATCTAAAAGCTAAATTTCAATTATATTGCGGCGAAAGATATTTCCCATAAAAATCAACATTGCCAGCGCCTGAAGGTTTAGCTAGATAAAAATAAAAACTTAGACCAAAACCAGCAATTAAAGTAACAATTAATAAAGTAGCAACTGAATGAAAGATGATTTTTTTATTTTGACCAAAATTATCGCCACCACGTTCCTGGGCTACTAAGCCCATTTCACTAATTGATTTTTTGGCTCGCGGAAAAATCAAACTAAAGAAAAATATTTTTAGAGCAAATATGCCAATGCCACCGGATAAAATTAAAAATGCAATTACTGCTTGGCCAAAAGCATTCCAGGTATTCCAACTTGCTTTAGTAACCAAACCGGTATCACTAAATGCTGACGCAGTTGTGAATATTGCATCCATATAAGTTATATTTTGATCACTATTATGGGAAATAGGACTATAGAGTACAAGGCTCGAAACTACGATAATTATTAAATAAGTTAGAAAAATAATTCTTAAATGGCTGATGCGACGCAACCAATAGATAAAATTTCTAAAGTTAGTTCTAAATTTAGAATTTCGTCAGCGACTTGCAAGATTAGGCTTTTTCATGTCCATATTGTAATACATTTTCCTGTTAAAATTATAGTATTAATAATAATTTGATAGTATAATGACATATATCATTTAGGAGAATTATGAGTAAGTGACAAAACCAAAATATATGCGTAATCGGGGCAGGACGTTTCGGTAGTGCTGTAATTAAACAATTATTAACAATGAAAGTATCTTTATTAGTAGTAGATAAAGATGAAACTAATTTAAAGCCATTTCGCGATTCGGTCAATAATTTAATTGTAGCTGACGCAGCAGACACAAAATCATTAAAAGCGCTTGGCGTCGAAGACATGGACATAGTTGTTGTTGCCACAAATGACAATATTGAAATTGTGGCCGCTTTAATTGAATCGAAAATCACCAATATTATTGCGCGTGCTCATTCAGAGCGTCATGCTAATGTTTTACAACAAATAGGTGTCAAAGTGATAATTAAACCTGAACAAGAAGCTGGTGTGAGAACTGCTTTATTAGCGGCAAACCCTAACTTTGCTAAATATTCTAAGGATTTACAAGAATTAGGAGATGGTTTTGTTATGGGGACAACAAATTTAAGTTCATCTAAATACATTAACAAAACTTTAAAAGAGTGTAAATTTGTCGAAAAAGGAGTTAGTGTTGTCTTAATTAAACGCGGAACACAGACCATACTGCCATCAGGATTTAGTGTTTTACAAAAAGACGACTTAATTACTTTTTTAGGTAAAGTAAATGATGTTACTCATGTCTTTGGTTTAATGAACGAAAAGGACTAAAAATTTCTTACTTTTTTGTGAAAAATTTCATATTTTAAAAAATGCATTTTTGGTAATTAATTTACCTGGAAATGCATTTTTTTATTTTTTCAGAAGATATTGGATACTTAATAATAAATTAAATTATTGAAAGCGGTCAATAATTAATGTAAAATAGTGGAGGATAGTGGAGGGAAGTGTATGTATGGACAATACGAACGTACAATCGATGTTAAAAACCGTGTTGCATTGCCAGCAAAATTACGTGACGCTTTAGGTTCGAAATTTTATTTGACAATCGGCATGGAAAATGTCATCGAGATTCGTAACGAACAACAGTACGAAAAACTTGAACAAAGTTTAACATCTACCAGTATGTTCAATCGCAATGCGAAAATTGTTAAACGTTGATTTTTAGGTCACACCTACGAAATCGAATTAGATTCGCAAGCACGTTTTGTCATACCAAAACTAGCACTTGAAAAATCTGCTATCCAAAAGGAAGTAGTTTTTATAGGGACAGGTGATTTAGTTGAATTATGATCACTTGAACAATATCAAGATTACGAGGCATCTATTAGCGATGAGAAATTACAAATGGCTGCTGAATCATTAATGAAAGGAGAGAATAATGACAAAAGATAATCACTATTCTGTCCTGTTGAAAGAATCGATAGAGGCATTAGAAATTAAACCTGATGGCATCTATGTCGACTTAACATTAGGGATGGGCGGTCATTCTAGTTCGATTTTGCAAAAACTAACTACTGGTCGTTTGATTAGTTTTGACAAAGACGATTTTGCGATACAAAAAAGTCGTGAACGTTTGAGTAAAATTAGTCATAATTTCAGTTTAATTCATTCGGACTTCCAAAATATTACTGAAGAATTAGCAAAACTTGGAATCGACAAAGTAGATGGGATTATTGCAGACTTGGGAATTTCTTCACCACAAATAGACAATGGCGAAAGAGGATTTAGTTATAACAAAAATGCGCCTCTAGATATGCGAATGAATCGTTCACAAGAACTTGATGCTCATTACATTATCAATAACTATGATGAAAAACAATTGGTACGTATTTTAAACGATAACGCTGATGTAAGGCTTGCTCCGCGAGTTGCTAAGGCCATCGTTGCACAACGTCCAATCAATACCACATTAGAATTTGCTAATGTTATCAGAAACTCCTTGCCGGCAATTGTTGTCAAGGAAAAAAATCCTTGTAAAGCAGTTTTTCAAGCGATTCGCATCGAAGTGAATAATGAGCTTGAATCATTGCGTATCATGTTAGAAAAAAGCATTAACTTGTTAAAACCAAATTCTCATCTAGCCATCATTTCCTTTCATTCAATAGAAGATAGAATTGTTAAAAAGTTTTTTGGTAATTTAATCAAATCTAAATTACCAGTCAAAATGCCCATTGCTGAAGAAAAAAAATATAAAGTTAAAATCTATGAACCTTCAAGCGATGAGTTAAGTGAAAACAATCGTTCTCGAAGTGCTAAACTGAGAGTATTGACAAAATTAAAATAAAAAAAAGGGGGGGTTAAAATGCATCAATATTTAATAAACATAAAAATTTCAACAGAAAATGTTGGTATTAGTATTATAAAAAGTGATGGAGAAAATTTTAACCCCATCCATAAAACCTTAAATGCATACAATAACAGTCAAGATATTGACCAAATATTGAAAAATCTACTAATTTTTATAAAAAAGAACAAGTCAATTAAAAAATCACCTTTAAAATGATCAATAATTTTTACAAATAATTTGCTAAATATTTGTGTAAAAAACGAAAGCTATGAATTGAATTTTGACCAAAAATCAATAATTGATTCAACAGCTCAAGAGCACATTAAAAACAATGTGTTGCAATTAAAAGACCTTTCTTTTTTCAAAATTATCCCGACATCTTATATTGTTGATACAGGACAAAATATTAAGGAATATACTTCTTTTCCCCTTGGTAAAACAGGTGTGAAAATAACCGTTAATTACAAGAGATATTGTGTAGATAAAAATTTAGATTTATACAATAAAATTATTGAATTATTACACAAAAACCAGATAAATGTATTTCAAAAATTCATTGACTTGGAATGTTTAATTAAAACACAAAACATTGAAAATGATGCAATGATTATTGACTCATCTATTGATGCTAAGATGAATGTTATTGAGTATGAAAATTCCTATTTAGCAGAAGCTAATTGTGAAATAAACCCATGAGAAGCAATTTACGATACATTGATTCATCACTGCGGTAATAATTATCTAAACAAAAAAAATATTAATGCGTACATAAAAGCGAATATTGTTAATTATCATTTAATGAAAAATACGAATTTAAGTTCGGATAATTTAAAGACATATAAAATTATCTCTAAAGCTTTTAGTCTAATCGCAAAAAAAATTATTGACATCAAACGAATAGACAAAAACAAACAAATTATTTTAAGAGGTAATTGTTCGAAAATTATCAAAAACATTTTTGAGCAAGCCAAATTCAATAATTTAACCCTATTCAATGATGAAGAGGCACAAAGACACAATATTGATGATATTGATCTAGGAGTTATAACCTTGGTTAATGATTCGCAACAATTAGATTTAGCCCAAACTCAAAATGTATATGAAAAAGAACAAACGAAAAATTACAACTTTTTCAGTAAAATTTTTGCTTTTTTCAATAAAAATACTAACCATAAATTATAAGGGAGGATTATGTCAGTAAATGCTAACCAAATAAAAATAAAAATAATTGGTATTGGTGGAGAAGGACGAAATATTATTAACTTATTCTCTTTTCAAGACCAAAACATTGAGCTTTTTGAGGCACAAACTGACATTAAAGATTTCTCCGGTAATGAAAACGTTAAACAAATAAATTTAGGCCAAAGTGTTCAATTTAAAGGCACGGCAGGTGAGCCATGAATTGGCGCCCAATGTGTCGAAGACAATGAAGAATTAATAAAAAATATTATTAAAGATACTGATTTATTAATTTTAGCAGCTGGCGCTGGCGGCGGAACAGGCAGTGGTGCTACACCAATCATCGCTCAATATGCACAACAAATGAATATTGCCACATTAGCGATAATTTCAATGCCTTCCGAGGATATTTACGGTAAATCAGTTCGTAGAAAAGCACTGCAAGGTTTACAAAATATAAAAGAATCTGTAAATTCATATATGGTAATCGACTACAGCGACCTAAGCGATTCTTTAGATTTACCAATGACCAGTTTAATAGAACTACCGGGCCTAATTGCCAATAATGCACTGAATGTATTATTTGACATAATTTTTGAAAAAATGCAATCAAACATTGATTTCAATACAATAAAAAACATGTTTTTACACGGCGGTCAAATTTTAATTTCTTCTGGCCAAGCTGATGAGAAAGATGCAGTCGCGAATGCTCTTGTTGATGAAGCTGAACGTGCTAAATTCATTACTAAATCTGATCATTTTGCACAAATGATATTGCACATAGAATCAAATAATGCCACTGGTAATCAAATAAGTGAAATTAGAAAAAGCCTATTTAAACGTTATAACCTAGACGAAGAAAATCTATTGTTCAAAACCGCATTTCAAACAGATAGCCAAGCCAAAGCGGGTTCAATCAAAATTGCTTATGTTTTGGCCGAAGATAATCGAAATAAACAAAAAAATACAACTACTAATTTGGATATTAAATTATCACAAAACAATATTAACTCACAACCCGAAATAGTCGATGAAGTAGATAATGCATTCAATATTACTTCAGAAATGTTGCTAATTGACAACGATGTTCACGAAGAAGAAAAAGAAGAAAAAAACTCACCACAAGTTCCTATTTTCAATTAAACTAAACAGGCCAGGCCTGTTTTTTTTATATACTGGTTATATAGGTAATTTGGTATTATTATAAAAGAAATTTTAAGGAGTTGTATGCATCGTTTTTTCGTTAGTCAAAAAATAAATAATTCGTTCGTTTTGGATAGTGATTTGCTTCATCATTTAAAAGTTGCTCGTTTATTTGATGATGAGTTTTTGCTAAATTATCACAACGAATTTTATCGTTGTCGTTATAACAAAGACACAAATCAAGCTGATATTATTGCAAAAGTGGAACTCAATCATGAATATCAAAGCGATCTTGTACTCGCAGCCCCAGTCATCAAGGGCGAAAGATTTGAATGAATGATTGAAAAAGCAGTTGAGTTAGGTGTCAAAACAATTATTCCGATGCTCTCACAATTTAGTAATCGCAAATATTTAGAGATCAACTTTAAAAATGAAAAAAAATATGTGCGCTACAGAACAAAAATTAAAGAGGCCGCACAACAATCATTTAGAAATATCATTCCGCAAATAACACAAGTTCAATCTTTTCGTGAGTTAATAACACAATATCTTGACAAAAATTACAATATTTATATTGCCCACGAGCAATTAGATTCTAAACACCAGATAAACTCAATTCAAACAAATTCGCTAATCGTTGTAGGTCCTGAAGGTGGTCTAAGCAAAGATGAAATAGAGTGAAGCATTGCACTAAATAACGATAAGATCCACTTTATTTCACTAGGTAAAAGAATTTTAAGAGCCGAAACCGCTGCAATCAGTATGCTTGCGCTAGTAAAGGAGTAATTATGCCAGAAATGCCCGAAGTTGCCACTGTAGTTAATAAATTAAGACCTTACATTCAAGGCTCATCAATCATTGATGTTGAAATTTATAAAGAAAAACTAATTCAAAACGCCAGTGCAAGTGAATTTAAAAAAGCAATTATAAATAAAACTATTAACAATATTTTCAATTTAGGTAAACACATTATTATTGAGTTAAGTCACGAAATTTTTATATTAAATCATTTAAGAATGACTGGTAAATACGCATTTTATGATAAATACCATCAGCCAACAATTCACGACCATGTCGTGTTTAGATTAAACAATGGGGTTTTATATTTTAATGACGCCAGAGCCTTTGCCACTTTTCATCTTAAAACAAAAAGTGAGTTGTATACAACACAACCACTAAAAGATTTAGGAAAAGTTCCACTAGAAACTAATATTGATGAACTTTATTCAAAAATTAGAAAAAGAACACAGGCTATCAAAAACATTTTACTCGATCAAAAGTTGATTTTAGGTATTGGAAATATTTATGCTAATGAAGCATTATGATTAAGTAAAATTAATCCTTCCACCCCTGCCAATAAATTGAGTAAGCAAGATCTAGCAGATTTAGTCACAAATGCGGGCCAAATTATGCATACAGCAACACTAATGGGCGGTTCTTCAATTCAATCATACTCATCATTAAATGGCGAAAAAGGAAAATACCAAAATGAATTGAAAGTTCATGGACGAGATAGAAAACACTGTTATCGTTGCCAGTCTATAATTAAAAAATATTGAATAGGTGGTAGAGGTACTTATTATTGTGCTAATTGTCAAGGGGAAGTTGAAAATGTATAGAATTGACTTACATGGTTGCGACATAAATCAAGCTCTTTCACGAATTGAGTTCGCTTTTTTTGAAGCTCAAGAGCAAGGACATGAGATTGTCGAAATAATCACAGGCAATGGCATGGGAGTTTTAAAAGTTATTGTCGAAGAATATTTACGCGAATCAAATTATGAATGAAGTATTGAGCGTGAAGGTGTTTATTTGGTTTATTTAGAAGATTATTATTAGTAAAAATTAAGCAAAAATAACCAATGTGAGCCAGCATCGGTGATGCTTAATTTTTAATATTACCTTTTTAGTTTATAATATAAGTGAAAACTTAGGAGATAATATGAAAAATAAATTTTTAATTGGCTTAGGGGCAGTTTTAACAACTATTTCTTCGTCAGCATTTGTTGTTTCGTGCAACAATACTAATGAAAATGTTAAAAAAACTGACTCTGACACACCAGCTGCAAACACAGCAGCAACTAAAGTTGTTCTATCAACACAAGGTACTAAAAATGCCGGCGAAGTTGCTTCAGCACAAGGCGATAAACAACAACTACAATATGAACAATATCAAGAAAATTTTTCAGAAGTTGAATTTAGACCTACACCAGGCAAAACAATTGTTGATGCTGACTTAATAACACCTAAAAAAGGTACAGGTTTACAAGTATTCATCAGTACTTACGATGGTGCTACAACCGTTTATGGTAAATCAGAAAGTAAAAGACCTTTTGAAGGTATTAAGCTAGGTACACTTGAAAATATACCAAGTGGTTTCACAGTAGCTAACGCTGATCGCCCAACATACCAAAGCAAATCTAAAGAATACACCCAAAATAGTGGTTATATTAATGTTGAAAATGTTGATGGACACTACAAAATCAAATTTAGATTCTTTAGAAGCGGCAATAGAGAAGCACAAGGTACAGTAGGTACTGAAGTTTACGAATTATTTATTTCTTAATCTAATTTAATACCCGTTAGGGTATTTTTTCTTTGCCAAAATCCCTAAAAAAGCAAAAAGTGTTAAAAAAGCAAAAAAACGACGAAAAATTGTTTTTTTTGCTTTTATTGTTTTTTATTGTTATATATAATTAGCAATATATATAAAAATATGAAAGGAAATATTATGAAAAAAACAATCTTTATCGATGGTTCATTTTTCACAAATGAAACATCATACACAACAGCTTTAATGAACGAATTTCACGAAGCACTAGGCAAACCAGAAAGAATCAACCTAACAGATTCAGTATTTAACAGAGCACCTTTATCACAAAGCAACATTGCTACATACTGAGGCGAAGTAGATGGACCAGGTTGAATTAATAAACTAAAAGAAACAGATTTATTAGTATTATCTTCAACAGTAGTTAACTTTACAGTTCCATCACTAGTTAAAAACTTTATTGACGCCATTTCAATCGCTGATTTATCATTCTCATACAAATTGTCAACTGACGGAAATCCAGTCGGTTTATTAAAAAACCTAAATGTAATTTTAGTAACATCACAAGGTGGTCCACAACAACCTGGTGTAGATTCAATCCAAGTAAAATGACTACGTTCTGTATTTAATTTCTTAGGTGCTAAATCAGTAAACTTTATTGAAGTTAACGGAACAAAAATGCCAGATTTAATTAATGGTGATACTGCAAAATACGCTAAAACACGTGTTGATGAATTCAAAAAACTTGTTGACTCTCTATAATCATTTTTCAAACCCTAACGGGTTTGATTTTTTTATACTCTTTGACAAATAAATTTGTCAATGTGGGCAATATATTATAATAAGGACATGTATTTAATCTACGGTAGCGAAAAATATTTTATTAATCAATATTTGAAATCAATATTAGACTCAAATAAAGGTCATGAAGTAGTTAATTATTATTTTAATGAGGAAAATAATGTCAATGATCTAATTGATATTGTGGCTGCAAATAATCTGTTTGGTGCGAGTCGCATTATTGTTATTTATGACTGCGTTTATTTAGAAGAAAAAATCAAAAATAACGCATTGAATGCAATGAGCAATTTAATGGCCGCATTACACGCAAATACTCAAGATATTATTATTTTTATCAATAATAATATTGAACAAAAAACAAAAATTGTCAATAATGAATTTACAAATTTTCTCAACAAAAAAGATATAACACTGCTGTATGCCAACTCAATACAAGAGAATGAATTAAATAAACAAATAGTGCAAATGGTTAAACATCTTGGTGGCAACATTAATAACCTTGCGATCGAAGCTTTATTAAAAAAAGTCCCTAATGACTTATATTTAATTAATCTTGAGCTAATTAAGCTAATCAATTTAAACCCTAATATCAGTGTCGAAAATATTGAAAACACAGTTAGCAATATTTATTTAGAGGACGCATTTGGCTTTGCCAATAGTTTTGAGAAAGATAATTTCAACTTAATTTGACGTAAATATAAAGAAAAACTCAATGAAGGTACGCAAATCGGTTATTTGATTGGGCAATTGAGTCAATTATTAATTTTGGCAGACCAAATTTATTGCTTTAGTAAAGCTAAAAAAAGTCTAATTGATGTTGCGAACGAATTAAAATTAAATCAATACCGAGTTAAAAAAGTGTACGGTCTTTTAAACACAATTGGTGTAAAAAGAGTACACAAAATGATTAAAGAACTTGCACAGTTAGATCGTGACATTAAAAATGGAAAAATCGATGAGTTTGTGGGCTTTGAAAATTTTCTAGTTATGAATTTTAATTAAGAGTTTGTTTAAAATTTAAAATATTTATATAGCAAAATTTAAATATATTGCTAACTATATAAATTCTTGACGAAATATCAGTCCCAATTCAATAAAAAGTCTGTCAAAAAGGCTTTTTTTGTTTCTTACATGACGCTTAAAAAAGTTAAATAAATTCTTATTAGTTCTATATGTCAAGTGTATAATATTGATATCAAAATATATCTGAATCGCCAAGTGGAATCGTCGCAGTTGAGACTTAGAAGTGGGATATATTGTGAGTGGACAAGCCGAAAAAAATATTTTTCAGTCACAACTTCTGTTGTGACACTTTTTTTATTTTCTAGTTTGTTGCGTATTTTGCATTTATGGACACAATTTAAAAAACATAGATAACTATTCAGATCTTAATGAATCATCAGTCACAATGACAATAAAATTTCGTCTAATTATCTGTACGGCCGATATTTCATTTCATAATTACATTTATGAATAATATAATTTTAATTAGATAAAAACTAGCTAACGTATCAATAAGGAGAAAATATGAGAAAAGAAATAATCTTAAATGATTATATTGATAAAATCAATGAAATATCAAAAAACGATATTAATCAAGATCAAAAAGAACTAATAATTAATATCTTAAAAAGAACAGATGAAAAAGATTTACAAAACGTTTATCAATTTCTAATCAAAAGAGTGAAAACTGGTTTTGTTTTTGATGAAGCGCCAGCTAGCAAAAACACATCTTTAGCCTTGCTTAAAAAGGATGAGGAAAGATCATTTGTTAATGATGTGTTGAACCAACAAGAATTCCAAAACACTCTTATTATCGGTGAAAACTATGACGCTTTAAAGAATCTATTAGTGATAGAGAGAGAGAGAGAGAGAGTCGCTAGCGACTCAAATGCACTTTACGATGTAATTTACATCGATCCTCCTTATAATACTGAATCATCTTTGAGCGACGGAAATAGTTTAAAAAATGGCGAAAAAGATGATATCGCAGCTTCAAAATTTATTTATCGTGATAAATTCAGCCGCACAGGTTGACTAAATATGATGAACGAACGTTTAAGAATGGCAAAAGACCTATTGAAAGAAGATGGGGTTATTTTTGTATCAATTGATGATGCTGAACAAGCTTATTTAAAAGTTTTAATGGACGAAATATTTGGTGAAGAAAATTTTGTGGCAAATATAATATGACAAAATAAATATACAATTTCAAACGACAAAAAAATGGAATAACTATACAAAATGAATATATTATTATGTTTTCAAAAAATGAAAAAACACTTAAATTATTAAATAAACCTTTAAGAGATGAATATATTGATAAAACTTACAAAAACCCAGACAATGATTCAAGAGGTTTATATATGACGGTTCAGATGTATAAGAAAAAAAATCCAAAATCATATGAAGTTATCTCTCCAGCAGGAATTAAATTTAATTTACCATGAAATTTTTCTAAAGAAACATTTTTAAAATTGCAAAGCGATAATAGAATTTATTGAGGTAAAAATAATGATTCTATACCTAGAAAAAAAGTTTTTCTTTCAGAAAGTAAAGGTTCTGGAAATGTAAATTTAATTTGAGATGGAAAAAATAACGGATACACATCAGATGGAAGTTCATTAATTGAAAAAATTTTAGTTGATAAAAATAAATTTTTATATCCAAAACCCATAACTTTAATAATCCAATTATTAAAAATGTTTGATCAAGATATTCGTGTTCTTGATTTCTTCGCCGGTTCTGGCACAACAGGTCACGCCGTTATGGAATTGAATAGAGAAGATGGCGGAAACAGAACTTTTACCCTTGTTACTAATAACGAAAATAACATCGCGCACGATGTGACTTACGAAAGACTTTACAGAATAAATAATGGTAAAGGAACAAAAGAAGAAACATTCAAATGACTAGAAAAAAACGAGCCTTATAAACAAAATCTTAATGTTTTTAACATTGAATATTTTGACACACAACTTTTTAATGACAATGTTAATAATGAATTGATTAAGCAAACCTTAATTAAAGAATTACAAGATAATGGAATTACAACGTCAACAAAATTCGAAAAGCATCTGTACTATGATTTAATGTCTCTAAAACCGCTTGATAATGATAAGGAAAAGCAAAATGGCAGCAATTAATTTATCTGATGTGCAAGCTAGAGCAGTTAATGAATTAGTCGAAAAATGCGATTTGGATAATAAGTCATCTGTTTATTTTAAAGCACCTACCGGTAGTGGTAAAACATTTATGATCGCTAATGTGATTGATCTTTTAATTAAATTACACGGACACAAGCAAAAATTATTCTTCATTATAGCAACTTTGTCTTCCGGCGAATTGCCTAAACAAATGGAACAAAATTTAAACGAATATAAACATGTTTTATATTCAATTAGAAATATTGAAAGAATTGAATCGCCCAGTGTTAATAAAACTAAAAATAAAGACTACGAGCCACAGTTAGTTTTAGAACAAAATAAAGTAATGATTTTTGGAGCTTCAACTTTTGGTAAAGGCAGAATCCTTACTGAATATAATTATCTAGAAAACTTTATACAAGAAATTAAAAGTGAAGGTTATAAATTAATCTACATAAGAGATGAATCACACCACGGGGGCGAAGTTAAAAACAATTTTGTTGACATTGACAGAAGCGATTTAAAAAATAAAAATCAACAAAATGAGAAGCATTTTGAAGCTTTGGTGCAAAAAGCTGCACAATATATTATCAAAATGACAGCTACTCCGCCAAGAACACAAAATCAAGTAGTAATCACTGAAAAAGAATTGCAAACAGACTCAATTAAATTAATTAAAACCGAAGCAAAAAGAAATGATTTTATGGTCGATAAATTTTTAGAAGAAATTAGTGACTTTGATTTATTGCAAAAAGCATGTGAAAGATTTAAAGAAATCAAAAAAGCTTATGATGATGCCGAATCAGAACCGGCATTAATCAATATTCATCCA
>NZ_JAOAOI010000009.1:0-33166 GCF_025209835.1 Mycoplasma sp. HS2188
ATAGCAAGGTATAAAATGGTGCTTCGGTTAGAAGCTTTGTACCATTTGTTGCCTTGCCTTAAAAGGCGTACGCGCGCGTGCAAAAGAAAATTTTATTTTTTTGCACCAGTTTTTAAAACGCAAAAATTTTAAAAATTTTCGAAAAAAATTAGGTATAATGGTATTAATCAAAAATTAACTAGTTAGGTTTTCAGCTAACACACTAATTTTTTACCGATCCGAAATTTTTAAAAGTATAGTTATTAAATATTTTAATTTTTTAATCAAAACATCTACGATCGACATTTTGCGTTGACCCAGTGCGATCAACAAATATCGAATAAGAATAATAGTGTATTGGTCAAAAGAATTTTTCTTCCATAGTCTTGGCTTAAAGCGTAAATTTTTAGGTTTAAATAAAGATTACAATATCTACAATTTTTTCTATGAAATTACTCATAATATTAAAGATTTTGATTGAATTTGTGCAAAGTTGCCGAAGAAATACCGTGATAATTTTTTTAAAAAAGTAAAAGCTATTTTATTCTTTTTAACCAAATTAGAAAGCACGAATATTTTTGATTGATTTAAGTTCAAACCTTTAAAAAATGAAGATGGAACATATAATCACAGTGAATGTATATTGATAGGTGATTGAGGAAATTCATATCAAATAATTCTCTCGTGCAAAATCGGTAATAAATATCATCTTGATATCAGTAAGCACCGCTCAATTTATTGAAACCAAATGCGCAATACAATTAACATAGTTGTTATACCTATTTCAATTAAATTAGCAAGAAAAAATAAGGTTAACTCAATAAATTTATTCAAAATTAATTGATGTTTTAGAAATTTTAAGCAAAATAAAAAACGAGCAAGGAGTGCTCGTTAATTACTTGATTATAATTTTGCTCAGTGTTCTATAACTCTAACTAATTGTGAAACGTATGACATTTCGTTGTCGTATCATGCAAACAATTTGTAAATTTTTTGTCCGTTAGATTCTTGTACGTGAGTTAGGGTAGCATCGAAAATTGAACCGAAGTGCGAACCGATAATGTCTGAAGAAACGATTTCATCAGTGTTGTATTTCATTGATTCAGTAGCTGCTTTTTTGAATGCTGCATTAACTTCATCTACAGATGGAGATTTTTCTAATTGAACTGATAAGTCAATAATAGAACCAGTAATTGTTGGAACACGTAGGGCAATACCGTTTAAAATTCCAGCTGCTTCAGGAACAACTAAACCAATAGCTTTAGCAGCACCGGTTGAAGTAGGAACTGTATTGTGACTTGCAGCACGTGCTCTTCTTAAGTTACCTTTTCTGTGAGGTCCATCTTGAAGCATTTGGTCTGCTGTAAATGAGTGAACAGTAGTCATGTAACCATTTACTAATCCGAAGTTATCAACAAGAACTTTAACAACTGGTGCTAAACCATTTGTAGTACATGAAGCTGCTGAAATAACTTCATCATCTTTAGATAAAATATCGTGGTTTACATTGTAAACGATTGTTTTAACATCATTACCACCTGGAGCTGAAATTACAACTTTTTTAGCACCAGCTTTGATGTGTTTTTCTGCTAATGGTTTTTTTGCAAAGAAACCTGTTGATTCAACAACAATGTCAATTCCTAATTCTGCTCAAGGTAGATTTTCAGGATCTTTTTCTGCGAAAACTTTAATTTCTTTACCATCTAATACAATTGCACCTTCTTTAACGCTAACTTCGTGTTGTAGAGGTCCGAAAGCTGTATCGTATTTTAATAAGTGAGCTAACATAGTAGGGTCAGTTAAATCGTTAACTGCTACTACTTCGATGTCTTCTGATTTTGTTTCAAGGATACGACGTAAAGTCAAACGACCAATACGGCCAAATCCATTAATTGCTATTTTTTTCATTTTGCCTCCTAAAATTTAGTAATTTTATATACATAATTTTACATTTAGCAAGGTAATTTATTTTTGTTTATGTCATAAATATGGAATAAATCTAAGAAACGATTCCACAAATTAGCCACTTTGTTTAAGTTTTAAGCAAAATTGATAAAGTATTAAATAAAAAATCCCACGAAGGGATTATAATTATTTGATTTTTGCTAATTCTATATTTTCTTTGATAGCATCTACTAGTAATCTAGCTTTAGGCATATCTATAACATTAGGAATACCAATTCTTACTTGTGTTTGTTGTCTTCCATTTCGTCCGACTTCAAAATAAATGTTTGATTTGTACTCGATTGTATTTCTTAAAATTTCAGCATTATATCCTTTAGGAGCATCCATCACTAATAATCCGTGAGTGACATTTTCTCCTTTAACGACATCTCTAAAACCAAGTTCAACTAATTCGTTTCTAATGTAATTGTAAATTAACTCTTTGTCTTTTCTTATAGCTTCGATAGTTTGGTTTTTAATTACTCTAATAGCCGCATTCATCGCAACTAAAATGGCGCTCGCTGGTGTATATGGAGTTGATTTTTGTTCGTAATAATATTTAACATAAGCCGGAATATCAAAGTAGAATTTAAAATTAGTATTTTGCTTTGCAGCCTCGATTGCTCTTTGTGATAAAACAACGCAACTTAAACCAGGCATTAAACAAAACGCTTTACCACTTGTGGCAATTACAGCATCCAAGCCTCATTCATCAAATTTAACATCATCATGTATAAATGATGAAACTGTATCAACAATAAATAAAGTATCAGGTGCGTATTTTTTCACAATCTTAGACAATTTCTCAATATCGTGTAAAACACCTGTTGATGTTTCGTGATGAGTAACAAAAAGTGATTTAAATTTATTGTTTTTCAATACTGACTCAATTTGAGCAAAATCGAATGTTTCACCATCAGCATAGCTAATTGTTGTTAAAGTATCGCCTACGCCCAGTCTTTCTAAAAGAATTCTAAATCTTTTACCAAAATCACCTGCTTCAATTAAAAGTACATTTTCTCCTTTTTGAGCTAAATTAATTGAAATAGCTTCCATCGCTCCGGTAGCTGATGAGGTAATAAATAATGGTAAACCGTTTTCGGTTTTGAATAATTCACGAACTAATTTTGTTGTATCTTCTAAATAATATTTAAAAAGTTGCGATCTGTGGTGTAAGACACATTGGCTCAATATTTCATTAACTTCATTGTAATTATTTATTGGTCCAGGCGTAAATAATAGTGTGGTAGCATGGTTACGGTATCTTGAATCTAAATTTTGTAAGTCTTCAAAAGTATCAAGCTCACGCATTTGTACATTAACGATTTCAAGATGTTTGAATTTAGACTCAAGAGTTCATAAAAATGTTTCAAAATAGTCTTCACGGTGTGTTTGATAAAAACTATCAATTTTTTGGCGCATTTCATTTGAAGTTGTATCGTTTAGATACAAGATTCCACTTCAAATGTTTTTCATAAATGAGTCTTGTGTTAAAGAATGATTAATAACATTTTCATTTTTATCTAAATTGTAAGCTCACTCTGGTTTGTGTTCATATCCTTTTACACTGAAGGCTATCGAAGTATTAGCATTCGAAATTAAGGGAACAATTTTGCTAAAGACATTCTCATTGAAATATAAATCACCTTCAACATACAAGGTATCGTTAAAAAAGTCTTTTGCATATCACAAACTGCTTATATTATTGGCTGTATCGTATTCAGGGTTTTCTACTAATTTAACACCGTATTTATCGATTAAATAGTTGAATTGATCTTTTAAATAACCAACCACTATGGTGATATTTTTAATTCCTGCTTCGTGTAGAAATTTAATATTTCTTTCAATAATTGGCTCACCGTGTACCTGAACTAGTGGTTTTGGTAAGTATTGAGTTAAAGGTGCCATTCTTGTGCCTTTTCCTGCAGCAAAAATTACAACATTTTTTATTTTTTTCATATTTTTTCCTTTGGTTTCATTTTCGACTGATGAAACATTATTTGCAATATAAATTGTGTTTTTATTTTAATCAACCAGTATGTTTATTTGTTGGCCTTAAAAATTTCCGCTTGTTTTAAAACAATTTCGTTTCATAAATCATTATTGACTGGGTCGTCAATTTCACTCACGGGCGAAGCGGCTCTTCAAGCAATTATTTTTTTGCCATCTTGGTCACGAATTGACATACCGGTAAAAATTAAATCACTGGTTGTATTTTTACCGCTTACATCTAAAATGGCTTTTAGTGCACCAGTATTCATGTCAACAGTTGCCCATTTTTCGAATCATAATCCCTCTTCGGAACCAAAATCATTAGCATGATTAGTGGTTAATTCTTCCGAAGGAATTTGATTGTTTAGCACAGTGATTGAATTACCATCTTTTAGAGAAGTATGCAATTCGACTGGCTTACTGAAATCAGTGGTGTGAATTCTGTCTGTATATTCAATTTGTTGATTTTTGTTAACAACTTCTTCAATTCACTTATCAATAACTGAGAAATTAGGATGACCTTTGTAATAGATATTGTATGTGTCTTGATATTTATCAATAACGTGTGAGAGTAAATCTTTTTCGATTTTAACATCACCACCAGAACCTAAGAATATGATTTTAGGTTTATCGCCGTGGAGTTTTTGATTTTGTTTAACTTTGTCACGTTCAACACGTCAATCTTGTCTTGATATTTCGTAATATTCTTCAGTAAAAGGTATACGTTTTTTGTTAATATCACGGGTTTGGAAGAATTTATTTTTTATTCTTCAATCTTTGTCAACTGAATATGGGTATATTCTTTTCAACTCTTTATTTTTGAATTTATTAACGCCATTGTGATCTTCGAAGAAGAAATAAACATTGTCTAGAATTGTAGAAATAGGTATTCAACCTGTTGGACCACTTTCAATATCATCTATATTAATCATTTGGCCTTTTTTATTAAAATTGTCAATGTCGTTTAAAAACCTTGTTTCATATGAAGAAATAATAGAGCTAGCTTCGTTTAAACAAAGGAATTTTACATTTGTAAACGCTGCTAATTCTAAGTATTGACGCACATAATTCAACTCAGCCGTTGAAACTCATAAATTGATTTTTTTGTCGGGATTAGCAACAATAACATCACGGAGCACTTTGACTAAATAATCTTTGTTTGTTCAGAAACGGTTAAAATTATACACACGAGATTTTTTGCTTTTATCATTATTAATTGCGCGTTTGTTATTCAATCAATCTTCAAATTTATCTTTGTCAACTGACATTCTATTATCGCCATAGACAAATTGTGTAAAATGAACTTCGCCCTTAGCCATCATTGCTAATCTTAACTGATCTCAAAATGGTTGAATACTAGTTGAAATTCCAAACATATTGATGTCAGCTTGGTCCAGTAATGAAGTAACATCACTATGTTCATTAATTAAATTTTCATCATCAATTTGCAATGTTTTTTCTGTATCATTTTCAATAAATTTGACTGGACTAAATTTATACTCAATCGTCTTAATTTGTTTATTTTTGGCAAAATTATCACGATCGTATTTAGAAACCTTCACTTTGTAGATTTTATATGATGTTAAAGATATAGCCGAAGTCAACAAAGCTGTTGAAACTACAATATACGATAACAAATTTCGGGTTTTAATTTTCATTTTTTATCCTTTATATATCCAATATTAAGTATATTTTAATATAAAAAATGTTAAAGTTATAATATTTAATGTCTAGTTGAATTGATGTTAAATTGTAAAAATAGAAAAAAGTGTCACGAGACACTTTTTTTATTATTTAATTCCTTCTCATTTTCAGTTTTTAACTTCGTCGATATCAGTACCAGTTTCTCTAATGTAGTTTGTGTGGTATTCAAGTTTTTCATTCATTTCATCAATAAATGATTGAGCTTTTTCACCATAAACTGCTTTAGCAGCGGTAATTGACATGTGGAATCTATCCATGTGTGATAATTGACGAATGTCAAATGATGTAGTAATATCTCCGTGTTCACGGTAACCGTGTGCGTGTAGATTTCTGTTTTGTCTTGTGAAGAAGATATCTCTTAAAAGACTTTCGTAACCGTGGAAGGCGAATAAGATTGGTTTATCAGTTGTAAATACTGAATTGAATTCTTCGTCGCTTAAACCACGATGATCGACAGATGGGTGTCTTAATTTTAAGATTTCAACAACGTTAACGAATCTAATTTTTAATGATGGGAATTGTTTGTTTAAAATCGAAATAGCAGCTAGAGCTTCAATTGTTGATTCGGTACCTGAAGCAGCAACAACTAAATCAGGAGTTTGGTCGATTGAAACATTTGATGCTCAATCAATTACTTTGTATCCTTTTTCAACTAATTCTTCTGCTTCGGCAACACTAAAGAATTGTTCTCTTGGTTGTTTTGAAGCAACGATTAGGTTAATAACACTTTTTTCAGCAAACGCTTTTGCTGAAACAGCTAATAATGTGTTAGTATCCGCTGGTAAGTATTCTCTAACCACATCTGAGTTTTTATCTGCTAAGTGTCCTAACATACCTGGATCTTGGTGTGTATAACCGTTGTGGTCTTGTTGGAATGCGTTAGATGTAGCAATTAAGTTTAGTGATGGAATTTGTTTTCTTCAGAATAGTGGTTTGCATTTGTTGATTCATTTTAGGTGTTGTGTAACCATTGAGTCAACAACTCTTAAGAATGCTTCGTATGAAGCAAAGACACCGTGACGTCCTGTCAATACATAACCTTCTAAGAAACCTTCGGCTTGGTGTTCTGATAATTGAGAGTCGATAACTCTACCAGCTGGTGCCATAAATTCATCTAATTCAGTGTTGATTGTGTCTAATCATTGACGATTTGTGTTTTTTAATACATCAAAAAGTCTATTTGATTTAGTTTCATCTGGTCCGAAAATTCTAAAGTTAGTTGGGTTTAATTTTATAAGTTCAGCATAATAAGTTGATAAATTAACCATGTCTTGTGAAATTACACTACCAGGTTTATCAAATTTTAAAGCAAAATCTTTTCAATTACCTAATTTTAAGTTTTGTGGGTCAATTCCTCCATTTGTAGCAGGATTCATTGCCATTCTTTTGTCACCTTCAGGAGCAATATAAAATTCAGGTTTTAATCTTGCGTTTTCATCAAATAATTCTGATGGTTTATATGATTCCATTCAGTCAATTAAATCTTGAATGTGTTTTGGATCTTCGGCTTTAACAGGAATTGGAACTTGGTGTGCTCTGAAGCTTCCTTCAATTTGGTTACCAGCAAATTTTGATGGACCTGTTCATCCTTTTGGTGATCTAAAAATAATCATTGGTCATTGAGGTCTTTTTTGTTGTTGTTCGCCTTTTTTAGCCGCTTCAGCTTTAATAGCCATTATTTTTTCAATAGCATAGTCTAGTTTGTCAGCCATTTCATGGTGATAGTCGGCAACTTTTTCCACCTCAACAAAGATTGGTTCTCAGCCAAAACCTTCAAATAATTTAGTTAGTTCCTCGTTTGATCTACGAGCGAAAATTGTAGGGTTAGAAATTTTACCACCGTTTAAGTGTAAAATTGGCAATACAGCACCATCGTTTTTAGGGTTAATAAAAGTGTTTGATAATCATCCAGCCATTAAAGGACCAGTTTCAGCTTCACCATCTCCAATAACTGCAGCAGCTATTAATGAAGGATTATCTAAAATAGCACCT
Source organism: Mycoplasma sp. HS2188 (assembly GCF_025209835.1). Taxonomy (NCBI): domain Bacteria; kingdom Bacillati; phylum Mycoplasmatota; class Mollicutes; order Mycoplasmatales; family Mycoplasmataceae; genus Mycoplasma; species Mycoplasma sp. HS2188. Next base: position 7,612 of record NZ_JAOAOI010000009.1, read on the forward strand.
GTTGCGTGTGAAAGTGAGTAACCTAATTCACCCCCTTCGTGTAATGAACCTGGTGTTTCAGGCGCTGCGTGTGAAGCAGTACCACCCGGGAATGAGAAAATTTTAAATAAATGTTTCATTCCTTCTTCATCTTGTGTGATGTGTGGGAATAATTCAGTGTATGAACCATCCAAGTATGAGTTAGCAACCATAACTTGTCCACCGTGTCCAGGACCTTCAATATAAAACATATTTAAGTCATATTTGTTTATTACTCTGTTTAGGTGAGCATATACAAAGTTTTGTCCAGGGATTGTTCCTCAGTGACCGATTGGGTAAATTTTTAAATCTTCGGGTTTAAGGCCATTTTTCATTAATGGATTATTTTTTAAATACATTTGACCTACAGCAATATAGTTAGCAGCTCTTCATCATGCATCGACTTTTGCTAAATATTCTTTAGAATCAAAATTGATATTTTTCTTTTGCATTGTTTTACTCCTTATATTATTTATTTCTTTTTAAATTATAGTAAATATAATTATTTTTATCATTTTAATTGTAGATAAAATACTTAGTTTATGGAATCATTAGCATATCAAAAAAAAGATAGCTTATCTTACAAATTTTAAAAATAAAAGAAATCTATTTTTCTAGTTAATAAGAAAAATGCCTTGCGGCATTTTTTTATTAAATTTATTATTTGAAAATGTGTTTTACACCAATTTGACCTAGTGTATCATTGTGAACTTTTGCAAATCCTTCTGAGAATTTGTCAAATTTTTCTCATTCTTCTGGTGTTAGAGACATTTTTTCAGGTAAGTATTCATATCCATTTTCACCAACGATTACTGGAATTGAGAAATAAATTCCTGGGTGTTTGAATGTGTCAGGTAATTTAACACCGATTGTCATGATTTTTCTTTTGTTATTTAAAACAGCTGAAGTGATTTCGTATAGTGATGTACCAATTCCGAATTGTGTGTTTCCTTTACGTGAGAAGATTTCGAATGCTTCTTTTTTACTGTCTTCGTAAAGTTTTTGTTTAACTTCTTCAGTAAATTGTGGTAAGTCTTTAATTAATGTTTCACCAATTTTAGCGTTCGATCAAACAGCCATTGCTGATGCACCGTGTTCTGCAATCATTGAAATTTCAATTGAATCTGCTTCTACATTGTATCTGTGAGAAATTAATTTTTTCAATCTAGCACCGTCTAAAATAGTACCTGCTGAAATAACTTTGTTTGCTGGAAGACCTGATGCGTAGTGGAATACAGCTGCCATAACATCACATGGGTTAGCAGCAACAATTACCACACCTTTAAAGCCTTTTTCTTTTAAAACAGATCCGAATGAATCCATTAATTTTGCGTTAGCACCCGCTAAAGCAAGACGATCTGAGAAATCTTTATTTGCAGGAATTGAAGCACATACAACAACAATATCAGCATCTGCTGCGTGATCTTCTAATGTTCCTACTTTAAATGTTGAACCATTTCTTGGTAAGATTGATACCATGTCAGAAAAGTCTTTAGCATGTGCAAAAGCTATGTCTTCATTTCTGTCCACAAATATTCATTGAGCTTCTAAGCCTCTGGCAACAGCAATATTTACATATGTAAATCCTACATTACCTAGTCCGATAACAATAATTTTTTTCATATATCCCTCTTTTTTTATTTTGAATTTTTAGTTTGTTATAAACTAATACAATTATAAATTTTTTTAAAAAAATAAAAACTATTTTCAAAAAAAATGGAATGAATTCCATATAAATTTAACTTATGCTTTATAAAATGAAAATTCATATTAATTATTAATCTTAAACTTAAAAATAGAGGAAAATTTATTCATTTTAAAACTATTTCGCCATAACTTTTAATTGAGCTTACATTAATATTAATATTTGTATTAAAATTAAGTAATGAAAAATAATCTCGACAATTTTTTAGATAAAAAAAATACCAATTTCTTTACAGAAGAGCAACAAAAAATAATCGATTATTCACAAACTAATAATATTGTGGTCGATGCTATTCCCGGTTCTGGTAAAACAACAACTATAATCGGAATAGTTAAAAATAATATGGATAAAAGAATCCTAATATTGACTTATAACACAAGATTAATGGAGAACACACGGGCAAAAATTAATAAAATTAGACAAAGAAATCAACAAAATTATTGAGAAATTAGAACATTTCACTCATTCGCTGCCTCATATTGAGCAATGTCGTGTCGTGACGATGGCGAATTACAAAAAATATTTGACCATGATGGTAATACTGTAAAAAACATTGATTTTGATTTAATCATAATCGATGAAGCCCAAGATTTAACACCGTTGCTTTGAAAATTAACACAGGCAATATTGTCTAATAACATTAATAATAAAAAATGTCAATATGTGTTTTTTGGCGATAAAAATCAGACAATATACCAACATAACAGGTCAACTCCATATTACTTTTTGAATGTTGATAAACTTATAAATAATAATATTGAATGAAAGCATTTATCACTAACGAATAGTTTTCGTGTTAAAAAATCTGTGTGAGATTTCTTCAAGATAAATGATTTAAGCGAATTTAATGGAACAAGTTACGCAGACAAAACCGGAAATCTTGAAATACACGTAACCGATGATGATTTCATTGATTATACTTGCAACATTATTGAAGAAAAAATCAGTAGTTATGGTATTGAAAACGTTTTTGTGCTTTCACCAATCGTAAACAATTCGCACTCTGATATTTCATTAATAAAAATAGCCAATGAAATTAATTTAAGAGGTTATGAAACATTTTACCCTAAACCTAATTCAGTCGGAATAAGTGAAAACCAAGAAAAAAATAAGTTGGTTTTTGCCAGTGTTCACCAGTCAAAAGGACGCGAAAAAAAATGCGTAATTCTTTATAATTTCAATAAAATTACTGAAGATATTTTCAATGAAAATACTCATGAACTAGCAAGAAATCTATATTATGTCGCAATGACAAGAGCTAGTGAAGATTTGATTGTAATCAATGTAAAAACAAAGGAATACGGCCAAGTATTCCCTTCCTTCATTGAAGTTAATAACTTCTATGATAAAGCATATTTCCATAGCGTTTGAAACAAAAATACAATGAGAAATTTGAATTCAAAAAACAATATCGAATTTTCGCGTAATTATAGAGTTACAGACTTAGTCAAAAAAATATCACATAAAACAAAAAACGACCTATCAAAAGTCATCAGTAAACTTTGGTTATCTTATCCAGAAAAGATAATCAATATCAGGGATAATATTGAAATCAAGCATAAGCAGCAAAGTTACAATGTTTCAACTATTAATTCAATATATTCAAAAATATTGTATTCCTTGCATTTCGAAAAAGGTCAAATTAGTGAAAAAATAAATGATTTTATTGAAAAATTCAGTAGTAAAGACTATGAATTCAAAAATAAAATTAATAAACAATTAAAAATTGCAAGCACTCTTAGTGACAAAGAATATTGTTTAACAATGGCGATGATTTTTGATGCTTTATTAAGCCATAGTTTAATCGGTATCAATTCAATCCCGATTGATGAGAGAAAATGAATAAACAATGAAAATTACAATCTTATTTTAGATAGACTAACAAACATACAAAACGAAGGCTCAAAGCTTTGGTATGACATAAATTATTCTGACATTGAAGGAATTGTTGATTTAATTGATTACGAAAGTGAGATTATGTATTGAATTAAATTCAATGATCGCTTAAGCGATAATGATATTTACGAACTGGTAATCAATGTTGCACTATTGTATTTAGAAGCCCAAGAAGATAAAAAAATGAATAATTTGCTCGAAAACTTTAGATTTGTCTTATTTAATATTCGCAATAATTCAAAACTCGAAATTGAAATAAACGACACTAATGAGTTAAAAAAGATAGTTTCAAATGCAATCGACAACATAGATAATAACATTCCAGATATTGATGTTGATTATTCGAAGGTTGAATTATCTCAAATTAATAAAATTTTAATAGATTACGAAACAGTCAAATTAGGAATTAGGGAAGCACACGGTTTGAAATCAAAAGATAAATTTGTGTTCTTTGATTTTGAAACAAGCAGTTTAACAGGCTATGTTTGTCAAATAGGAATGGTAATTGTCGAAAACAACAAAATCTCTAGTTCGGTAGATCAATTAATTAATCCGCTCGTCCCAATTGATTATGCCGCCACACTGCAACACCATATCAGTGATGAAATGGTTGAAAATGCCCCAAGTTTCAGTAAATATTGAGACAATATTAAACATTATTTTAACGGCGAGTATCTATTAATTGCTCACAATATTGCATTTGATATCAATGTTTTAAAGCGTGAACTGATTAGATCGAATATTTCGTTGAGTGATGATTTATACTATTTTTGCAGTAGACATGGGCTAAAAAAATACAATGAAAAGTATAAAAAAATTGAGCGTTTAAATTTTATTGCCTACGATTTAGGTATAGATTTTCAACATCACAATGCTTATCACGATGCCAAAACAATTTTTGATATCTTTTCTCATCTTGAAAAAAGCTTTAAAAACGTAATTCAAAAATCAATTGATAATGGCTATAGAGGCCATAAATTCAAAATCAAAAAAAATTAGGCAATTTATTTTCAGTTCAAACAATGACGCTACGTTAAAAAATCTAATTTAATTTTAAAATTGATAAAATATTATCTACATTTTGCTTTGCTAAAATGTTTTGTTTTTGATAGAGATTGCAACATGTAAATGTGATAAAATCTATTTAAAATAAATAGCTCTCAAAGGAAAGTTATTAATTGTCAAACAACGAAGGAATAAAATGGCATTTTTAAAACGTAAAAAAATTGTTTTGTCATTATCATCTGCTACTGTGATTGTCTCATCTGTCACAGCGGTTTTGCTATACCAATTTAACTCAAAAAAACAAGCCAAATTTGACTACTTTTTTGACGCAAAAGTAAAAGAAGATTTTACGACAAAAAACAATTTAGATCTCAATGTCACGAGTGCGAATGCAGACAATAACCTTAAAGAGTTAAAAGTTCCTGAATCAATTTACGAACCAATTAGGGAACCTGAAAAACCAAAAGTTGAAGAAATCGTTAAAATTGCCGTTGATGAAGAAAAACCAAAACCTAAACCCATTCCTAAAGCTGAACCAAAGCCAAAACCTAAACCAGTGCCACTGCCTGACAATCAACCACGAGTTCAACCTAAACCAAAAAAAATAATTACACCTAAAGTCGCAGAAGAAAAAGAAGTTGTAAAACCCAAAACTCCTTCCAATGTTGTTATTGATAATTTAATCAACAATGATGACTCGGCAACTATCATCAATATTTTAGGCGCTAATGTTCGTGCTAAAGTAATTAAAAACAAAAATAGAGAAGTAAATTCTTCAGATATCAGAAATAAAATAAGTAATATTGATCCATACCAAAATAACACTGTCGACAAAATAGTAAGTATTCAGGTCACTGATGAATTAGTTAACAAAGTTTTAGACAATGTTAAAGGTGATGGTACTGGCAATAACGGAATTAACAATAGACTAATAAAAGGGACTGTGGACGAACTTTTGGCACAAGTTAAACCTGAAAATTTAGAAGATATTGTTAACGTCAATAAAACAGGATTTTATACAAAACAATTTGAAAAATGAAAACAATTGTTTGATAGCAATAATGTGGAAAAATTCCTTTTACCGGATGCTAAAACACAATATCGCACAAAAAAATTCGTTTCTAAAGTGCATCGCTACTTCTGATTATATTCAAATCTTGACTGATCTAAATTCACTAAACTGAGTGACAATGCTAAGAAAATGTTAGCTGAAGGATATGTTATTTCAGAAGATACATCATACTTTAACGAAAAGGGCGAATTAGATTCGTGATCAGCAAGTTTGCCAAAAGGATATAACTCAGTTGAGGCAAGAATGACACGTGATAATTTTCAAAAACGTGTGTTTAGTTATAGTTCTTCAGAAATAAGAAGTCCTTACAATGTTAAAAATGGTATTTATCCAGGATGGACTCGTGTTGATGTAACTGATAATGTTGAATTTAAAGACTTACATGTATCAAAAGCAGACGGAATTAATATTATTAAAATGACCAGAGATGAGCCTATTAATGATAAAGGGCAAATAAATGAAGGTTATGTTTTAGAAATTGATGCCGGTAATGAAAGTGGATATCAAAAAACCAAACAACTATTAATTGATTTAAAAGCTAAACCAGATTTAAACTTTGTCTCATTCCGCATTAAAAATATGGGCAGCCATGATGCGGGACAAAAATTCAAAGAAATTTTAGATGAATTACCCGACCAAATTCCGCAATTAGAACTATTTTTCTCTGATCGTGCAACAAATACAGGTTCATTAATCGCACTTGAAAATAAAGTCATTAAAGAGTTATCTTTATATACTTTGGGAAATTCATTATTAGACAATTGGAGTATTAACCCATTTGCCTTACGGAACACAAAATGAGTAAATACTAACGATTACAATGTAAGTTTTGAGTATAAAGTAGGTGAAGAAATAGCAACAAGAATCACTTTTAATACATTATCTTTTGATGCTCAAGATTATGCTTCTGGTTCAAGCAATCCTTTTGAAAGAATTAATTTAGGTTTAAGAATGGCTTATTATGCTCGCAATAATGAACCAATTTTCCAAGGTGGTTTTGGAAGCGGTTTAAATCCGGACGAAAATGAAGGTGGCAACAGCTACGCAACAGGTTTAGACTTTTCAAGAGTTCCACAAATTAAAAGTTTAAGAGGTCTTGTATTTCATGATGAATTTAAACCAGCTAATAAGGCAAGAAAAATTTCGAGATTAGTCTTATACAACAATTCAACTAGTTTCACTATGAGTGCACAAGACTTAAATAATGCAGGAATGGAACACATGGTTGATGAACCAATGCAATCTTCAAAAATTATTTTTTCAAACGGTGCAACAACTAAACGAATAAAAATTGAAGGTAATCAAACCCTAACAAATTCAGGTATTGCTAATCTATTTAAATTTATTAAATTCGCCAAAAACGGAAATGAATTTAGTGATGAGATTGAAGTTGATGCAGAGGCAACGCAATTAAAAACGCAATTGCAAAACTCAGGATTAAAAGTTAGAGAAGCACAAGATTTTGACTTTGCTTAGTATTTAAAATAAATGTGGAAATTTCCACATTTATTTTATTTACATGATAAAAAATATGACAAATTAAATAATCAATAAACAAAAGCTAAAAATAAAAAAATGTTTTAAGTGGTTCAAAATGCATAAAAAAATAAGTTTTTATAGATACATCTTTGAAAAAATTAATAATTGCAAAATATGTGTAGGCAAAATGTTTGCACATCCTTTTGTTCTTTTTTAAGCAAACATACACAAAAACGTGTAAAAGGAATATGATTATATTGATAAATGTAAATAATTTATCGTTAATTAAAATTTATTATAAAGAAAAGAGGATAATAATATGTCTAAAATGAAGGCCTTTGTTGTACGCTCTCCACGTAAATGAGGCGTGGAAATCGTTGATATTCCTGAACCAAAAGAAAAAGAAGTTTTAATCAAAATGGAAACTAGCGGCATTTGTCACACAGACTTGCACGCAGCTAATTACGATTGATTAGTTGAACCAAAATACCCACTTATTCCTGGACACGAAGGAATTGGTATTGTTGAAAAATTAGGTCCAGGATGTACACACCTTAAAGTAGGTGACAGAGTTTGTTTAGCTTGACTACACGATGCTTGTGGGCACTGTGAATTTTGTTTAAGTGGTAAAGAAACATTATGTCCTAACCAAAATATGTCAGCATATACAAAAGACGGATCATTTGCTGAATATGCAATTGGACATGAAGACTTCGTTGGCGTAGTGCCAAAAGATTTAGATTTAATCACAGGAGCACCCGTAGTTTGTGCTGGTGTTACTACATACAAAGCTGTTAAACAAGCAAAACTAAAACCAGGTGATTTCGTTGCTGTTATTGGTGTTGGAGGGTTAGGTCAATTAGCAATCCAATACGCAAAAGCAATGGGATATCGTCCTATTGGTGTCGATTTAAATGACGAAAAATGTGAATTAGCGCTAAAATCAGGTGCTGAATTTGCCTTTAACTCGAAAAAAGTTAATGCTGTTGAAGAGATCATTAAAGTAACAGAAGGCGGAGTTCATGGTGTGGTTAACACATCAGTTGCTACAGTAGCAGCTATCCAAGGGATGGAAATGTTACGTCGTGGTGGACGTCAAGTGTTAGTTGGACTACCTGCTAAAGATAAATTAGGAAAAGACGAGTTCCCAGTATCTGTATTCTGAACTGTATTATTCGAACGTGAATTAGCCGGTTCAATTGTTGGAACACGTAAAGACCTAAAAGAAGCTCTTGACTATGCAGCGCGTGGATTGGTTAAATCAGAAGTTACTAAAGTTGTTAAACTTGAAGAAGTCGCAGAAATTTTCGAAAAACTTGAAAAAGGTGACTTTATTGGTCGTGCTGTTATCGACTATAGAAAATAATTATCCTAAACATCCTTAACAAAGGATGTTTTCTTTTTGAAATTTGTATGTTTTTGAGTCAACATTAAATTGTGTGTAAAGGTTCGTATCTTTGTGAACTTTTACACATTTTTTTACCATTTTTATTGATTTACACCAATAAAATTGTGTAAAAATTGCTTATAATCGACAAGATGTATTGTTCTTACAAATAAATAAAAATAATGTTCATAATGAACATAAATATAAACAAGTTCTTTATTTAATACAGAGGCGATAGCATATTAAATTTGATTAATTATAGACTCAAAAAAACTAAACTGGTGTGTCGTTATCAATAATAAAACTCAATAATCTATATGTAAATTAGCAAACATTGTATAGCGAATATAATTTATAATATCAGTAAAATTGAAACCATAAAGTGAGGGTGTTTACATGAAAGATTTGACTTGTTTATTTGACTTGTTCGATAAAAAAATATTTAGAATTCCTGATTATCAAAGAGGTTATGCTTGGAACGAATCGCAATTAAGCGACTTTTGAGATGATCTTATCTACCTTAATAAAGATAAATTTCATTACACCGGTATGATTTCGTTGAAAAAATTAGATGAGGATGTTTACAACAATTGAAAAGAAGAAAAATGAATCTTCGATGAACGGGGTTATGGGGCATACCATGTTGTTGACGGACAACAAAGACTGACTACACTAGTAATTTTGATTAATTGCATCATAAAATTCGCCAGCCATAAAAATATAAATTTTTTAAACGGAGTGGATTTGGAAGAGATTAAAAATCGCTACATAGTTGAATATAAAAAGCCAGAAAAGATTCTAAAAGCATACAAATTTGGCTATGAGACCGATAATCCCTCATTTGAATTTTTAAGATACAAAATATTGGAAGAAAATCATCCAGGATCATTATTAGAAACATTTTATACTTTAAATTTAGAAAAAGCAAATCAGTACTTTACTAAAAAAATTCATGATTTATTTAAAAATCAAGAAAGGGAAGGATTAGAATTACTTCTCGACAAAGTTTGCAACAAATTATTATTTAATATCTATTACATTGATGATAATTTTGATGTTTACACTGCGTTTGAGACTATGAATAATAGAGGTAAAAAGTTATCTAACTTAGAAATTTTAAAAAATAGATTGATTTATTTAACAACAATTTTCCCCGACCGCACGATTTCAATCGAAACGAAAAATCAAATACGCAGAAACATAAATGAATCTTGAAAAGAAATATATTATCAACTTGGACGAGACAAGAATAAACCACTAGACGATGATGAATATTTAAAAAACCATTGATCAATGTATTTCAAGTACTCACGTAATAAAGGTAATGCCTATATTGATTTCTTATTTGGTAAATATTTTAATTCTAAATCTGTTTATAAAGCGAAATCAAAAACAACAGATGATAATGACCTAACTATTGAAAAAATTAATAACTACGTGGAAAGTTTGAAGTCAGTTGCTAAATATTGATATTACTCATTTAATCCTGAAAAAAATGAATATGAATTCTCCAAAGATGAAATACAGTGAATCAATAAACTAAATAGAATAGATATTAATTATTTTAGAACCTTAGCGGTGGCGTCCTTTCTTAATAAAAAAATTGATGAAAGTAGAAGAATAAAATTATTCAAAACAATTGAAAAATTTATATTCTTGTGTTTCAGATTAGGTCGCATTCAGTCAACTTACCTAAGTAGTAAATCGTATGCGTTTGCCGAACAATTGATGAAGGGCACAATTGAAATTGAGGAAATTATTGAGTACTTTCAGAAAAAATTCAAAGAAAAGGAAAAAGAAGCAACCAACTCATTTGCCGAAAGAATAAGAAGTAGCTTCGATAATGACCAAGAAAAAGGATACTACGGTTGAAAATATTTAAGTTATTTTTTATTTGAATACGAAATGAAATTGTATTCGGAAAAAGGGCATTCACCTAAATTACTTGACTGAAGTGAGTTCACCAAAAGCGAAAGAGATAAAATTTCGATTGAACATATATTTCCCCAAACACCAACAAAATGGTATTGGCGAAATCAATTTCGAAATTATAATGATGACGAAAAGCGTTGCCTATCGAATTCGCTAGGAAACTTAATAGCTCTTTCTCAAAAAATTAATTCAGAATTACAAAATAATGAATTCGAATATAAAAAAGAAAAATATTCAACCGGCTGCATCTCCGAATTAGAAATTGCAAAACATGATGACTGAAATCCGAATACTATTTTAGATAGAGGTAAAAAATTATTGAAATTTATGCAAAATAGATGAGGGTTTACTTTTAATCATGATGAAGAAACATTATTAGGTCTGGCATTCATGAACGACGAAAGAGAGTCAAAACCGGAAATTACGCAGGATTCTGATTTTAAAATATCACAACTAGAAAAAGATGATCAAGAATTAAATTATTTTGCCGACAAAAATCAAAATATGGTCGAGCTATACGAAATGCTTTTTACTTCAATTAAAGAAAAATATAAAGATTTATCAGCGGTTCAGACCAATTGATGCGTCACACTCAAAGACGAAAAACAGGCAAAAACGATAGCTAATATAAATATTCTACGGTCAAAATTAAAAATTATTATCGATGAACCGCAAAACGAAGAAAACAAAATAGGTAAATTTTTGCCTAAAACCTATTACAATTGATCAAAAACTTATGTCATTTATTTAGATAAATATGAAGAAATAGAACAGGTAGTTAGAGCAATAATTGACAGTGTTGATAACCACCAATAAATAATGGATACTCTTATTACTTTTGTGGTTCGAATACTATTTGCTATTTAGCAATATATAATTAATGCATTATTCACTAAATTTAGGAAAACACCAAACACGACTGTTTTCCTTTTTCTTTTGCATTATTTATGTTTTCATTTATTTTGCGTATAAAAATAACTAAAAAAACACGCATTTACAAGAGCGAAAAATTTAAATTAAATAAGCGACAATAAAATTATTAATTTTATGTTAGAAATTTATTTATAAATTTTTGAGTGTGTTATAATGAAAAAAAATATTATTAGCGCTAAGGATTATCAATTTGAATAATTAAAAATAAAAACAAAAGAAGGGATTCTATGATTTATATCGTTACAAAAGAATTAAAAATAAAAAAAGAAGAAAAAGAAGAATTTAGTAAATACATCAAAAATTGAATTTACATATCAAAACAAGAAGAATTGAATTTATCAATAGACGGGTACTGAATGAGCGGAAGATTTATTATTTTTGAGCGCTGATCTTCTGAAGAATCTTTTATGAACTTTTCTAAAAAAGATTGATACAAAGATTTCTTAACAAGTATTACAAAATTTACAGTCGATGAAATGAAAGTTAGAAAATTTAAAACAGTTATCTAAAATTCATAATTAATTTAGTTAAATAGCAAAATATATAAAACTTAGTGTTTTATATCCATCATTTTCATTTGTGTTAATACACACAAAACGTTGATTATTTGTGTTATTTTATTGAAAAAAGAAAAAGTGAGCATCGCGCTCACTTTTAAATTATTAGTTTGATTATTTAACGATTTTTGTAACGTTACCGTAACCAACTGTGTGTCCACCTTCACGGATTGAGAATTTTGTACCTTCTTCAACAGCGATTGGAGAAATTAGTTTAACTGTAAGTTCAACGTTTTCTCCTGGTGTAACCATTTCACGTCCTGCTTCAAATTCAATTCCACCTGTAACGTCTGTTGTACGGAAGTAGAATTGTGGTTTATAGTTTTTGAAGAATGGTGTGTGACGTCCACCTTCATCTTTAGTTAAAACATAAATTTGTGCAGTAAATTCTGTGTGAGGAACAATTGATCCTGGTTTTGCAAGAACTTGTCCACGTTCGATAGCTGTTCTTTCAACACCGCGTAGTAATAGACCTGCGTTGTCACCAGCTTGAACTTCTTTAAGGTTTTTACGGAACATTTCCATACCTGTAACAACAGTTTTTTTAGTAGGTCTTAGACCAACGATTTCAACTTCTTCGTTAAGGTTTAATCTTCCACGTTCAACACGACCTGTAGCAACTGTACCACGACCTGAAATTGTGAAAACGTCTTCAACAGCCATTAGGAATGGTTTGTCGAATTCTTTAACTGGTGTTTCAATTCATGAGTCAACAGCGTTCATTAATTCCATAATTTTTTCTTCGTATTCTGGATTACCTTTTAGTGCTTCAGCAGCTGAACCACGTACGAATGGTGTGTTGTCACCATCGAAACCGTATTTTGAAAGTAATTCACGAACTTCCATTTCAACTAAGTCAACCATTTCAGCTTCGTCTGCTGATAACATATCAACTTTGTTTAAGAATACAACCATACGTGGAACACCAACCTGTTTAGAAAGTAGGATGTGTTCACGTGTTTGAGGCATAGCTCCATCTGTTGCAGCAACAACTAAGATAGCACCATCCATTTGAGCAGCACCTGTAATCATGTTTTTGATGTAGTCAGCGTGACCAGGACAGTCAACGTGTGCATAGTGACGTGCTTCTGTTTGGTATTCGATGTGTGAAGTATTAATTGTAATACCACGTGCTCTTTCTTCTGGTGCGTTGTCGATTGATGCGTAATCACGAGCTTCAGCTAAACCTTTTTTAGCTAATACAGAAGCAATAGCAGCTGTAAGAGTGGTTTTACCATGGTCAACGTGACCAATTGTACCGATATTTACGTGTTCTTTATCACGGTTAAAATCTAATTTTGCCATATTATTTATTTCCTTTCATAAATATTAAATTGTTTTAGCGCTAAACCAACCTATGTGCGGCCTTTCATCCGCATCCTATCCATCATTACTATTTACGTATAAGAAAATAGCATATCTATTTTAGCAAAGAAACAATATTTAAATAATTAATTAATATTTTATATGAAAATCAATAAATAAAAATAATTTAGTTAACGCATTATTTAAAATTAATTAAAATTAAAATTAATATATATAATATTACACATAACGTTAGAACGGAGATATTATGCAAACTAAAAATATTAATAATAATGATTTAAACCTTCAAAATGTTGGTCAAAATGTAACTGTACATGGTTGAGTAGCAAATAAAAGACGTTTCAGCGGTCTGACTTTTATTGATTTAAGAGACCGTAGTGGGATTATTCAATGTGTATTCAAACAAGATGTACACGTTCCCAAAGAAAGTGTATTGGAAGTTAGAGGGGAAGTTGTTGCTCGCCAAAGCGCTAACAAAGATATAAAAAGTGGCGAAATTGAAATTTTAGCCAGTGACTTCACTGTTTTTTCAACTTCTGTTGAAGAATTACCTTTTACAATTAGAGATGATATAAATGTAAACGAAGATTTAAGACTTAAATATCGTTTTTTAGATCTTCGTAGAGAAAAAATGAAAAACAACATTATTTTAAAAAGTAATTTAATGCATGCTGTTCGTGAATTTATGCACAAAAATGGCTTTATCGATATTGAAACACCAATGTTGGCACGTTCAACCCCTGAAGGGGCTCGTGATTTCTTAGTTCCTACTCGCTCACAAAATCAATTTTGAGCCTTGCCACAAAGTCCACAATTATTCAAACAAATTTTAATGCTTTCTGGTTTTGAAAAATATTACCAATTTGCCAGATGTTTTAGAGATGAAGACGGCAGAAAAGACCGTCAACCTGAATTTACACAACTCGACATTGAAACATCTTTCACAAATGTTGAAGATTTTCAAGCCTATATTGAAGAGTTATTCAAATACATTTTTAAACAATTGAATTTAAATTTAGTCACTCCTTTAGCTAGAATTAAATATTTTGATGCACTGAGAGATTATGGAACAGATAAACCTGATTTAAGATTTGGTTATAAATTACAAGACATCAATGATTTTGCTAACGATACTGATTTCTCTATTATTAAAGATGCTCAAAGCAAAAGAATGTTGTTTGTTGACTCTATTATTTCCAAAAAGGAGTTCAAATTACTTTCGGAAATAGCCTTGAAAAATAAAGCGAATATACTGTTTTATTTTGTCGTAGAAAACGGCGAAATATCACACACAAATTTTGCTAATAAAATTAAAGATTCAGTGTTAAACTTGATCAAACAAAACAACAATAAAGATGGTTCATACTTTATTGTTGCCAATTCATATGAAAATGCTTCTAAAGCACTTGGAGCAGTAAGAGTTGAGTTAAATGATATGTTCCATTATGCTAACGATGATGAATATCATCTATCATGAATAACAGACTGACCAATGTTTGAGTATGATGAACAAAATAATACATGACAAGCTGCACACCATCCATTTACACAATTTGACCATGAACTTGAAGAATTAGACAAATTGCCATTAGAAAAAGTAATGGCTAAAAGTTATGATTTAGTACTAAACGGTTTTGAATTAGGTTCAGGTTCGGCTAGAATTTTTGATCAAAAAACTCAACAAAAAATGTTTGAAATGATTGGTATGGATAAAGAACAACAAGAAACAAAATTCGGTTGATTTATTGACGCCTTTAAGTATGGTGTTCCACCGCACTGTGGAATTGGTTTGGGATTAGATAGATTAGTGATGATTTTAACACACGAAAAAAGTATCAGGGATGTGATTGCGTTTCCTAAAAACGCTAAAGCACAAGATGTGTTCACACAAGCCCCTAATACTGTTGATAATAAACAACTTGATGAATTATTTATTGAGGTTAAGAAAAATAACAATTAGTGCTAGTCACTAATTTTTTTAAAGAGGTATTTATGACATATTTAAAATATTTATATCCCGAAATTAAACCCTACCTGCAAGATTTTTACTCGCCAAATGACAGTGAGCACCAAATTTATTATGAGGTCAGTGGAAATCCCGATGGCATTCCAGTTGTTTATGTTCACGGTGGTCCTGGTGGTGGTACAAGCCCTGTGTGTCGTCGCTATTTTGATCCTAAAAAATACATGATAATATTAATCGACCAAAGAGGATGTGGCAATTCTACTCCATCATTATTGACAAAAAATAACACGACTGATTTTTTAGTCCAAGACATGGAAAATATTCGCAAATTATTAAAGATTGATAAATGAATATTATTTGGCGGTTCATGGGGCACAACGCTAAGTTTATGCTACGCAATTAAATATCCCCGAAATGTTTTGCGAATGGTTTTAAGAGGCGTTTATTTAAATCGCCAAAGCGATATTGATTGACTTTACCAAGAGGGCGCTTCGTATTTAAAACCAATTGAATATGAACAATATATCAGTATCTTGAACGATAATGAACGAAAAGATATTGTATCAGCTTACTACCACAGAATGAATACTGACGATGAAAACACACGTAAACAAGCATATATTGAGTGAGCAAAATGAGAAAATGCATTAATTAGTGTGAATAAAATCAATATAGATGTCGAAAGCGATATGAAATCAACTGCTGAAATTTCATATTTGGAAAATTATTATTTTTACAATAAAGGTTTCATGAGCGAAAATTATATTTTGCACAACATTGATAAAATCAAAGACATTGAAACTTATATTGTCCACGGTGAGTATGATTTGGATTGTCGTCCATCTGGTGCATATGAATTACATAAGGCTTTAAATAACTCACATTTATTCATGCTTACGAAGACAGCTCACACACAAAGAGAATGAAAAATATCAAAAACACTTATAAAAATTATGCAAAATATCGCTTTTTAGATTTTTTGCATTTTTTTTAGCATTTCTATATGTATAATTATTAAGCATAATTTACAAAAGGGGAATAAATGACAATTTCGGTAAGTAGAAAATTTTTCAATATTTATCCGCAGGGTGTAATAACTGCCTTTAGATTGAAAAATTTAGATATTAACAACTATGATTCAAAACATTTGGATAATTTGAAAATAGAAGCGAAAAAATATTTAAAAGATCGTATTTTAATAAAAAAATCATTGCAAAGATATGCCAATAAAAACGTTTTTAACACTCAGCTGGAAAAACTTATTTTACAAGGCGAGCAAGCATTTGAAACTGATAATTTTTTACAAAACATTTTAAATATGTTGATGGTAATTACCGGTTATACCATTAATCATCATAACGCAGAGCAAAATATTGGTTCATTAGTTGTTAGTGCAAAAGATAACCATCCTAACTATGAGATAAATTCAAAAGAAATATCAAAAGTTTTTGTTGAAGACAAGGAAATTAATTTCTCAGCAAATACATTTATATTTCTTGAAGCAGTAAGCGAAGATGATTATGAATGATATTTAGAATCAATCAAATTGATTCGTAAATGATTCGCACTAATTTTTAATCACAACGCTTCATATCGAATTTTAAGCATTTTTAATAGTTCGGTAATCGAAGAAGATGAATCTCAATTAGGTTTCCTTAATGATGGCTTTGATCAATTTTTATTTATCGAAAAACATTTGTTTAACGAAGACCCAAACGAAACTAATTAATAACTAAAATTGTGCATTGGAGGTTAAATGATCATTAAATTTCACAGAAGATTTTCAAGACAAATCCCTTGATCTATAAACACTGTATTTAAATTATTTGATTTTGAAAACAAAATAGCAAATAAAGATGAATACGAAAAACTAAAAAAAGAAGCAATAAAAGCATTGCAAAATAAAGAACAAATTGCAAAATACAAAAATAATCTAGTGTCAAAAAAAATAAAATCAAACTCGTTTTTGAATATTCTTGACAAGGGCGAACAAGCCTTTAATACTAATGATGCCTTGCAAAATGTTTTAAACATGTTGACAATAATCAATGGTTATACATTGAGTTTAATTCCTATTGATAGACCAGTATCACGCTTCAATGTTGACTATTTAGACAATAAATTTGTATATTCAATGAATGAAGTCAGTGTGGGTGAAATTTTTAACCCTAGCATCGAAGAAACCAAATCATTAAAAAATAATTTGCTATTTCTTGAATCAATTGACGAAACTGATTATCAAAATTATTTAGATGCTATTACTTATACCAATTTTACTATCGATAAAATATTTGATTTTGACGCTGTTAGAAAAATTTTAAGCGTTGTTGCTGATAATGTTGATACAGCCTCTACTGCCGAAATCGATTGAACAACTGAAGGATGAGATCAATTTGGTGAAGTTTCTTTAATTAGAAAAAGTCAGAAAAAAACAGTTAAATGTCATATTTAAAAAAGTTTATCCACCGATAAACTTTTTTAAATATGTTTTTGCATTTGCTCAATTGCGCTTTCAATACTATTGAACTCACCCTCCAGTGTTAATTGATTTAAAACTACAGCTATAAGCATTAGCAATTTATCTTCAGCACTCAACACTTCCTTAAAGAAAAATCTATCAATGCGGCTGATATATCATTTAACAATATTGACTTTTAATTTTGTTCCTTTTGAGAAAGAATTGAAGCGAGCGTAATCTCTTTTTCACTCAATTGAAATATCTTTTTGATTAGCTTCTTCGTAACGTTTAGTTACTGGATCTAATCAGCGAATTTCAAAATCTTTATCTTTAAATGAATAATCTTTATTATAAATATACTCACTGACTTTTTTTCAATTTACTGTGTATGTTGCTTTTAATTTACGGTAAAACAGAGATAAAAATGTGAAACCAATAAGTGTGAGTAAAAGTGAGATCACCCATAAAATTAACACACCATAACGACTCGTAATTCACAAATCGTTTTTACGGAAAAATATCTCTCCGATAGCAAAAATAATACCGACTGTAATAGAACCAACTGAACCAACGATCGCAAAATCAATAATATTTTTACGTTTATCTTGCTTTATTTTGGTTGTGATTAAATTATTTTCTCTAAAATAAGCATATTTTTTGACAAATTGGCGAATCAATAATGACTGATAGATGATCGGCCAAATGACAAACATTGCCGAAATAATATTAACTATATTGTTGAAAGAAAAAATTGCAGTTGTGTCTGAAATAAAATTATTGTTCATTTATTCTCCTTTTAAAAACTCTTTGTTGAAAATTTTCTTGGCAATGTTTTTGGGAATTACTTTTTCTAATTCACTCAACGGTGCGTTGTAAATATTATTATATGTTTTAAAATATTTTAACAATTTATCTTCATAAACACTGCCTAAACCTTTAATTCTTTGTAATTTTCCTTCTAATGATGAAATTTTTTTTCTTTTTCAGAAAACAGATTTGGCAAATCGATCAACTTCATCTTGTATGCCTGTTAAAAAGTTTTTCAATGATTGGGGTTTGATCACACATGCTTTTTCATCAACATCAATAATGCGACTTGTGCGGTGTTGATCATTTTTCACTAAGCCTATAACTTTAATATTACGCTCAAGTTTAGTTAAAACATTTTTTGCTTCGTGAACTTGCGCTAAACCTCCGTCCACAATAATTAAATCAGGTAACAAATTCTTATCAGAGTTGAAATATTTTTCAATACTTAAACGCATATATTCAACATCTGCTTGTCTTAGATTGTTTTCGGAATGATTAAAAGAACGATAATACAGTTTGTTTTTTAGACCGCCGCAAATAGCTATTGCAACGCCGACTGGTAAATTATTGGCTAAATTAGAATTATCAAAAACTACAATGTTATTAGCGACCAAACCACCAGTGTATTTTGCTAAATCTTTCAAATTGTTGAATGCTTTATTTTGCAAACTAAGCATGTGCATGCTAGTGTTTTTAACAAAATCGTCTAAATTTAAGTTAGCAATTGCTAGAATTTTTTTATATAAACCGATTTTGGGAAAAATAATGTTTATTTCATTTTCGGTAACGAAATCGTATTCTTTTAAAGAATCATCGGCAATCACATTTTCTGGTATATGTTTATTTGCATAATAAACTTGGAAAAAATTATTAAGCGTTTCGTTGATATCTACATAAATATCAATAATAACATTGTCTTTACCAATTAAATTCCCGTGTCTATAAAATAGTAAAGTGATATAGATTCTTTCATCTTTAATGCAGTATGTAAAAACATCAATGTTTTTGAAATTTTTCAGTTCAATAATCTGGTCTTCGCTAATTTTTTTGAGATACTGCAAAGAGTTTTTAATATCTAGGGCGATTTCAAATTGTAATTTAGCACTCGATTCGTGCATTTTTCGTTCAAGTTCACTGATATATTTATGTTTAAAAGTAACTATATTTTTGAGAAAATTAAATTTTTCTTTTCAATAATTAAAATCTTCATTTTTTACTTTAAGACCGTTTTCGAAAAACGCTTCACGTTCCAACAATTTAAGAATCACGTTGGCCCCATAACCTTGTGGAAAAGGCCCAAAATAAAACAAGTGAGCACTCTCTTTTTTGGTTATTTTACGAACAATTGAAATATCTAGACTTTTAGGTTTTAATTCAATTTTAATGTACGGATATCATTTGTCATCTAATAATAAAATATTGTATTCGGGATTGTATTTATCGATTAGTTGTTTTTCAAGTAAAAGGGCTTCTTTGTTGTTACGTGAAATAAAAATATCAAAATCAACGATTTTTTGAACCAGTGTTGTTGTTTTATACGAATTGATTGCACCTTCAAAATACTGATGCATTCTGCGGTTTAAGTTTTTGGCCTTACCGACATAAATCACTTTATTATTAGCATCCTTTCACAAATAAACACCAGGTTGTTTGGGAACTAGTTCAAGTTTTTTTTCTAAAAGTTTATTCATTATTGAATATTTTCCTCAATGAAATCAACAATAATTTCCCGTGGATAATATCTACTACCACGTTTTTTGACTTGGTTGTTATTAATTATCAAAAATGTCGGTATGTCAAAAACTTTATACTGGTCGTTAATATCTTTATAAATTCCCGCCTCGTCAATGTCAACATTGATAAACTTGATATTATTTTCGCCAATAAATTTTTGTTCAATATATTCGTAGGTACTATTCATAATGATTGATTCTTTGTCGCCTTGTTTAGTAAAAGCGACAAAGAATATTTTGTCGCTATTTGCTTTATTTGAAATTATTTTTTGGGTTTCTTCTCAAGAATACAGTTTCATTAAATTCTCCTATTCATTATCAAAAGGACTTATCCAACTACCATCGTCTTCGTCTGTAAAATCAGATAAATCTTTTACAGAATTAGTATCTTCATCTCCCTGCGATATAATCATGGTTTTTGTTGCAAAAGTGAAATCTTGTGTAGATTCATCTTTAATTTCATCAATGTTTAATGAATCATTACCCGATAAACTAGGATCAGAAGCAGCATCTACTTCCTCGGTAAGTATTTGATCAAATCCTAGGCTTGTATTATCGTTTATTGTTTCTGAATTATCAGGCGTAATTGAGTCAGCGTTGCTGTCGATATCATTAGTTGTGTTTAGTTCAACATTTTCTGTATCTTGTTTTGGTTCATCATCTAAATCATCTAAGTCAAAACCCAGTTTATTGATGTCGTTATTTTCATTTTCGCTATGAATTTCCATAACCAGACTTTGTGAAGGCGATTGACCTTTTAAATCCACATTTAAATCTTCAGGTTGATTTTTATATAACTCTTGAGTTTCGATGCTTCTTAATTCTACAGTTTCATCAATTGCAATTGAACCATTATCCTCTTTTTCATCATCTTTGTCGTCATCATAATCAATCATTAATAACTGAGTATCAAGTAGCTGAACAATTTTAGTTTTTTCGTCTTGAGTATCAATAATTTCATCAAAGTTATTAGTCAATTCATTTTGGTCTAATTCAATGTCTTTAGCTACAAGATCAAGGGGTTGAGTTCGACTAGTTATTTGAAATTCTTCTACCGTATTAGTTTTCACTTCGTTAGAAATAGATAAATCACCGGCAGAGTTGTTTGGGTTAGGAGTAACTAAAGTATTATTTGAGTCATTGACTTGATTTTGAGAATATTCTTGTTGTTTCAATCTTTCCTTATCAACTAACGCAATAAATGCTTCTTCTTCAATTGTTTTCTTTGCCTTTTGTTTGTGTGATGACATAAAATACTTGCTAGTTAAAGGATGGTCAAATAAAGTATCACGACTTGCTTTTTTGTTAATTAATCTAATAATTTTTTTAAACGATAATGATTCAACATTGATTTCTAAAACTTTAGCTGCATCATTAACATAATCAAAATAACGTTTAACTTCGTTTGTAAAATAATAGACAGTGTTTATTTTTTTTAAGTAAGTGACTACTTGTTCTAATGTTTTGTTGCCTGCTAAATTTTTAAAATATTCTTTTGGTTTTAAGGTCAATAAATAAACTCAAGAAATTGTATGAATTGTTAAAATGAATAGAAAAATCAATCACGGACTAATCACAACTGCGTGTAAGGCATTCAATACTGAATCCATGAAAATACCTATATTTCCATTGGTGTTAGGATAATTCAATATTGCACCATTATTAGCGTGTGTAAATGATTTATATCAGCCATCAGTAAATAAAATTTTCAGATCACTCAATGAGTAATGAGTCAAATTAGAAATATTGCGTTTTGTTACTAAATATCAATGGTAACAAAGAACAAAAACAAGTAAATTAAGTCAAATAAACATCTTTACTCGGCGACGAACTATTCAATAATCAACTCGTCTATAGGGCTTTAATCAATAAAAATAATACCTGTTTAGAATAACTTCTAACCAGTTTAAAATCAACGATACAAAAACACCTGCAACAATAAACATAGTTAGGTCACCAAACGATAAACCTATTGAATATAGATATATTTTTCTAAAAATTGTTACAGTTTTTTCACTACCAAAAATATTAGAGCTATATTGCACTAAAACAATGAAGGTTGTGAAAAACAAAAAAATCACAAATTTTAAAAACTCCGGAAAGGAACTTAATTTATCACTGCGAACTATTTCTTCCTTGCTTTTCTTTTCAATTTTTTTAAAAAAAGGAGAACGTGTTAATCTAGACATTTCTGTATTTGTATTCATAAATATAATTATACTTAAATACTTAATTATTAAATACATATATCTATTAAATTTAATTTTAATATTAATAATTATTCTGCTTAATTTATTGCAAATTTAATTAAAAATCAACAAATGCACTCGAACATTTGTTGATTTTTATTGATGTTTTTCAAAAAATAATTAATTTTTTTTATTCAACAACATTGCTATTTCTTCTTTGTAAATAGGCCCTTGTTCTGTTCAAGGAGTCTCAAGAATGATAGGTATATTATCTCAATCTTTATCGTGAACAAATTTAGCTAGTGTTTCAAGTCCTATAAATCCTTTGTCAATATTTTCGTGTCTATCTTTATGCGAATTTAAGTCATTTTTTGAGTCATTTAAGTGTATAACCTTAACGTGTTTTTTAAGATCGTAGTGTTCTAATTGTTGCTTAAATTCTTCGTAGTTTTTAATGTTATAACCAGCATCTCAGATGTGGCAAGTATCTAAACACAATTGAATTCTTTCACTGTTGCATTTGTTAATAATGTATTGCATCTGTTCAAAATTAGTAAACACTTCAGTGCCTTTACCAGACATAGTTTCTAGACAAATAACAACATCTGTTTGTTTTGTTTGTTCCAAAACAAAGATTAAATTTTCTATCAATGCTTCAATACTCAAATTGATATCAAACTTGGTATAAGCTCCAGGGTGTAAAACAATATATTTTGCCCCGATATATGACACACGTTGAATTTCTTCAATTAAAAACTCGCTAGCAAACTTGCCTTTTTCAATTGATGACATATTAATTATGTATGGTGCGTGTACAACGATATCCTCATTTTTGATCAAATCGCTGTATAATTCATTGAATTTTTCTGGATTATATTTTTCTTTTGCAACACGTCTTGTGCTTTGTGGAGGGCCAACATAAATCATCATTGTATTGGCACCGTATGCAATACTGTCCTTAGCTGAATCGGCCAAATAACCTGGAGCTTTAAATTGTACATGTGAACCTAGTTTTATCATTTTTCTCCTATTTTTATTGATATATAAGCAATAAAAGTGATTATTATTTATCTTTTTTTAGAAATATTAACAGTGGCTGAAAGTGTCAATAACAACGCACTCCAAGACACTGAATATAGCAATGAACCTCACCATGTGTTTTCAAGACCAAAGATTATGTTATAGTCTAACACTGCATTTTTTGAACTTGTAATTTCGCTTGGTAAACCTTGAATAGCAAAATGACGGAAAAGATTGCTTATTTGTGTTGATGGAATAATACTTGAAAATTCCGCAATTGCCCTTGGGAAGGTGTGTAGTGGAACAAAACTCCCAATTAAAAAACCACCAACTGAACTCAATCCTGCTGAAAGAGCGCTAAACGCTGCGTTATTTGATAAATAACTTAAAAAGAAAACAAATAAAGATGAGTTCAAAATACTTCCAATAATAATTATTGATAATATAACAAAAGTGTTTTGTGTATTTATTGCGTGAAATTTCATTGAATTAAATTCGTAAATCAATGTTTTATCAATGGCCATTCAAATGATGCAAAGAATAAAAATAATTGTTGTAATCAAAATATTTAAAATGACATTGTAAATCAAATAACTGAATCTTACGATTGAGTTTTTTATTGGAGAAATATAGAAATCATCCAGTATTTTTCTTTGATTATCATTGACCATTACACTTGAAAGTGAAATTGCGTTTGTAAATGTTGTCACTGATAACATCCCGATAGTTAAGGAAATATCTGCGTAATGATTTTTAAATTCTGTTGGTGTTTGCGCTGGTAGTTGGTTAAGATAAATATTGCGAGCAAAAAGAATAAAACACAAAAGAACAATCATTGGACTCATCAAAGTGAAAAATATTCTTTTTCCATCTTTCACAAACACTTTGAAGTTTCTGTTTGTCAATGCAAATAATTTAGTCATTATCACCTCCAAATTGTTTGGTTACATTCAAAAATACTTCATCCATCGAACCTTTAATAAATTCATAATCTTCAATATCATCAATATTATTTTTAACAAACTCATGACCTTGTTTAAAGGTATCAAATTTAATTATTATTGATGAATTTTTATAATTAAAGTTTAGATTGCTTTCTTTAATTTTATTGCGTAATCGTTCAGAAATTGAGTGCAATAAGACCGTTGAAGATGAGTATAACTTTTTCAATTCCGCCGGAGTACCTTCAACTAGTTTTTTACCTTTTTGAATAATAATAGCACGTGAACAATCATCAGCCTCTTCCATGTAATGTGTGGTCAATAAAATTGTTAAATGTCGCTGTTTTTGAATATTTTTCAATATTTCTCACACAAGTTTTCGTGAATTTGGGTCAAGACCAGTTGTTGGTTCATCTAAAAACAATATAGATGGCCGATGAACTAGAGCTCTAGCAATATCAACACGACGACGTTGACCGCCACTTAATTTGCCGTATGGTCGTTTGACAAAATCACTTAATTGAAACTCGTCAACAATTTCTCTCACGACATCATCAATTTTTCTATCTTTGAAGAAATTTTTATACAAGCTTGCTCGAATTTTAAGATTTTCTCAAACCGTTAAACTCGGATCAAGAATCGATTCTTGAAAGACAATACCAATTTCATTTCTAACTTTTGTGATATCTTTATCTATACTTTGTGAATTAATATAAACATTTCCGCCATCACGCTTAAGCAAACCTAAAATAATGTTGAGTGTTGTGGTTTTACCAGCACCATTTAAGCCAAGAAAACCAAACAATTCACCTTTTTTTACGCTGAACGATATTTCTTTTAAAGCTACAAATTTTTTGAATTTTTTAAACAATTTTTCAATAACGATAATGTTTTTCTTATCTAAATTTTCAATTTGATTATCCATAATTTAAACCTCTTTTAATATTATATTACTAAACATATTTACCACGTTGCATATCAAAGACTTTTGATATCAAACCTGTCATGTAAGAAACAAAAATGTCCTCGTAGTATAAGAAACAAAAAAAGCCTTTTTGATAATATTTTATTGTGATTTAAATGACAATGATATTTATGAAAATCACTAAGTACAAAACCAAAGAAAAA